>NZ_JAGQBD010000017.1:0-60628 GCF_024345455.1 Cyanobium sp. T1G-Tous | reverse complement strand
TCGCTGCTGGGACAACCCGAAAACGCTGGCTAGCGTGGCTGCAACCCGGGTCGATGCCCCGCCATCAGCCCCCCTCATCCAGCCAATGGCCAACCTGCTCGACCAACTCGCTGCCATGACCGTGGTGGTGGCCGATACCGGTGACATCGACGCGATCAAGCAGTTCACGCCCCGCGACGCCACCACCAACCCATCGCTGATCCTGGCGGCAGCCCAGATCCCCACCTACCAGAATCTGATCGATCTCTCCTTGCAGGAGTCGCGCCAGGTGATGGGTGCCGACGCCGGCGCCGATGCCGTGGTGCGCGAAGCCCTCGATGAGATCTGCATCACCTTCGGCAAGGAGATCCTCAAGATCGTGCCGGGACGCGTCTCAACTGAGGTTGACGCTCGCCTCAGTTACGACACCGAGGCAACGATCACTAAGGCCCGCAAGCTCATAGGCCTTTACAACCAAGCCGGCATCAGCAACGACCGGGTACTGATCAAGGTGGCCTCCACCTGGGAAGGTATCCGCGCAGCTGAACAACTGGAACGGGAAGGTATTCACTGCAACCTCACACTTCTGTTTGGCTTCGCCCAGGCCGTCGCCTGCGCGGAGGCTGGCGTCACCCTGATCTCTCCATTCGTGGGGAGAATCCTCGATTGGTACAAAAAGAGCAGCGGCCGTGACGGCTATCCAGGTCCAGAAGATCCCGGTGTGATCTCCGTAACCCAAATCTTCAATTACTTCAAGACCTACGACTACAAGACGGAGGTGATGGGGGCCAGCTTCCGCAACATTGAAGAGATTATCGAGCTGGCCGGTTGCGACCTGCTGACGATTTCGCCGGCGCTGCTTGATCAGCTGCGCCACACCGATGGCGAGCTAGAGCGCAAGCTCAACGCCTTCGACCCCGCCCCCACCGACGCCCAGATCCACCTCGACGAAGATCATTTCCGTCAGATGCTGGCCGCCGATCCAATGGCCACCGAGAAACTCGATGAGGGCATCCGTGGTTTTTGCAAGGCCATCGAAACCTTGGAGGCCCAGCTAGCTCACCGTCTTGCCGAACTGGAAGGTGGTGCCGCCTTTGGCCATGCCGTGCATGAAATCTTCCTACTCAACGACCTTGATGGCGACGGCTGCATAACCCGCGAGGAGTGGCTTGGCAGTGATGCGGTGTTTGATGCCCTCGACACCGATAAGGATGGGCGGCTTGCACCGGAAGACATCAAGGGAGGTCTGGGGGCTGCCTTGGTGGGGACAGGCTTGAGCCAGGCTTAACCGAGGTGGGCCACACTGATCATTAAGTACTGGATAGCGGCCCCGTGAACGCCCTCGACACCATGCGCGCCTTGGCCAGCAATGGTGAGGTGGTCAAGCTTGAGCCTGGAGAGCTGATTTTCAGCTCTGGCGAGGCCGGTGACTGCATGTTTGGACTGCTTGAAGGTTCGGTCCAGCTCAGCTGGAATGGCGACCAAGGCCACGAACAGATCAACGCCGGGGATGTATTCGGGGCAGGCGCACTGGTGACCAGTGATCACCGCCGCTACGGCAATGCCAAGGCCCTAACCGCCTGCAAGGTGCTGGTGATGAACCGCGAAAAGTTTCTGTTTGCCGTGCAGGAATCGCCGATGTTTGCGATTGAGTTGCTGGGATCAATCGACCAGCGGCTGCGCCAACTCAAGGACTGCACCAAGATCTGACCAGACCTTCAATTGCGCTGAAACAGCAGTCGGCGGATCACGCGCTGGGCGATATCGCCGTAGCCCATCTCGCCGGAAAGGATCTGGGCGATGCGCTGGGGAGCCGTTGGCCGCTTTATGCCGAGTTGGTAGCCAACCCGCGGCACCCGGTAGAACACCTGGGCAATGCGCTTCCCCCAGGCCATCGAGGCGCCCCACTCAGCCCGCATGCGATTGGTGTAGCCAACCAGGGCCTGACTATCACCGGCTAGCCAGGGAATCAGAGCTTCTGCGGCCATGCAGCCGCTGATCAGGGCAGGCCGTAGCCCCTCGGCCAGGAAGGGGTCGCAGAGGGAGGCGGCATCGCCCACCACCACCAAACCGGCATTGGCACCCTGGCCATGCAAGGGGTGGTGGCCATCCCAGATGCGTAGGCGGCCCGGCTGGCGAACGCCTGCATGCGGCGGGAGGCCGAGGCTGGGCAGCAGCTGGCTAAGCACCGCCTCGGCATTGGCGGGGTCTCGGCCAATGAAGGTGCCCACGCCAATGCTGTAGCCCCCCTTGCGGGGGAAGGTCCAGCAAAAACCGTGGCGCACCAGGCCAAACTCAAACCGGGCCGTGCTCGGGTCGCTCACCTCACAATCCACCTCCACCGACACTGTTTCGGCGTAGCGGGGCTGGCTTGGACCAAGGCCATGGCGAGCCGCCAATAGGGAGCCTGAGCCATCGGCGATGACCACGGCTCGGGCCTGTAGCTGCAGCTGTTTCCCCTCCGGTCCGCGGGACTGAAGCTGCCAGCAATCGCCTGCGCGCTGCAGGCTTTCCACCGCCACCCCAGTCAGAAAAGTGGCTCCAGCGGTCTGGGCCTGCTCCACCAAATAAGCATCCAGCACGGAGCGGCGCACGATCCAGAAGGGCGAATCACCGGGCAGGACCGCCGTAACCGGGTCGCCCAGGCACCAGGTGAAGCGCACCTGGTCAATCACCGCATCAACTGCAGGTCTGAGATCGAAGGGAAATAGCCCCTGCATCGAGGCCGCCATGCCACCACCGCAAGGCTTGGATCGGGGGAAGCTGGCTCGCTCCAGCAGCAGCACCTCTAAACCGCCAGCTGCTAGGTGGAAGGCAGCAGCAGCGCCAGCCGCACCAGCGCCGACCACCACCACATCAGCCACGCCAGGCGGCGAGCTGGTCACACCTTGAGGATGTCAGCTTCCTTAGTAACCAGAAGCTTCTCAAGCTCAGCGATGAATTTATCGGTGAGCTTCTGCACCTTTTCCTGCTCGTCGCGGCTCTGATCTTCGGAGAGATCGCCGTCTTTTTCCTGCTTTTTGACCCTGTCGATGGCGTCACGGCGCACGTTGCGCAGGGCAACCTTGCCCTCCTCGGCGTATTTGGCAGCCAGCTTGCAGAAATCCTTACGCCGCTCTTCGGTGAGGGGTGGGATGTTGATCCTGATCACCTTGCCGTCGTTGTTGCAGGTGAGACCCAGGTCACTCATGGAGATGGCCTTTTCGATCAGGCCCATCGAACCGCCATCAAAGGGCTGGATCTGAATCGTCTGGGAATCGGGGGTGGAGATGGTGGCGAGGGATTTCAGCGGCGTTTCGGCGCCGTAATACTCCACTGAAATCTTGTCGAGCAGGGAGGGGTTAGCTCGACCGGTACGGATGGTGTTGAAGGTGCGTTGGGTCGATTCCAACGACTTGCGCATGCTGGCTTCCAAATCCATGGCTGGCGTCAGGGGTGAATACGGGTACCAATCGGGTCTCCGGCTACGGCGCGGCCAATGTTGCCGGGGCCGAACAGGTCAAACACCACGATTGGAATGGAGTTGTCCTTGCAGAGGGCAATGGCGGTGCCGTCCATCACCTCCAGCTCGGAGCTGAGCACCTCCAAGAAGGAGAGACTCTCGAAGCGCACCGCATCGGCGTGCTTATTGGGGTCTTTGTTGTAGACCCCATCCACTTTGGTGGCCTTGAACACCACATCGGCGCCGATTTCAGCAGCCCGTAGGGCGGCGGTGGTGTCGGTGGTGAAAAAGGGATTGCCGGTGCCAGCAGCGAAGATCACCACTCGGCCCTTTTCCATGTGGCGGATCGCCTTACGGCGGATGTAGGGCTCGGCTACCTCCTGCATGGAGATGGCGCTCTGCACCCGGGTGGGCACACCGGCCCGCTCCAGGCCGTCCTGAAGGGTGATGGCATTCATCACCGTGGCCAGCATGCCGACGTAGTCGGCGGTGGCCCGATCCATGCCAGCGGCCGATCCCTTCAGGCCGCGGAAGATGTTGCCTCCGCCCACCACGATCGCCAGCTGGGTGCCACCGGCAACGCAGGCAGCCACATCGGAAGCAATCGACTGCACGATCTCAGGATCGATGCCATAGCCCTGCTCACCCATCAGCGCTTCGCCGCTGAGCTTGAGGAGAACGCGCTTGAAGCCCATTGATACCCCTGATCTGCCGGAGCGTAGCAACGGCCTGGCGAATTAACCTGCCGCCGCGGCCAGGCTCAGAACTCAATCCCCCGTTGAGCCTTGACCCCTTGCTCCCTGAAGGGGTGGCGCACCAGCTTCATTTCGGTGACTAGGTCGGCCCGCTCCAGCAGCTGCGGCGGGGCGCCCCGGCCCGTCAGGGCCACGTGAGTGAGCTCCGGCCGCAGGTCCACTCCGGCAAGCACCTGTTCAATTCCCAGGTAACCCAGCTTGAGGGCCACGTTTACCTCGTCGAGCACCACCAGCTTGCGACTTGCATCCGCGAGATAGAACAACGACTGCTCCCAGGCCTGCTGCACCAGCTGCCGATCACGATCCCGGTCTTGGGTTTCCCAGGTGAAGCCTTCGCCCAGGGCGTGCCAGTGCAGCGCCTCGCCAAACAGCTCCAGGGCTTTTGCCTCCCCGGGCTGCCAGCCCCCTTTGATGAACTGCACCACCGCCACCTGGTCGCCATGACCCAGGGTGCGCAGCGCTAGGCCAAGGGCCGCCGTGGTTTTGCCCTTGCCATCGCCGGTGAACACCAGCACCAGGCCCTTTTCCAAGTTGCGCTCACCAACCCGCTGCTGCTGCACCTCCTTGCGTCGGGCCATGCGGCGGCGATAGCCGTCCTGATCAGCTTCTGGCGCCAGATCACCGCCGGGACCCAGCTCCGCCGCGGCCGCATCAAGGCTTGAGGCTTGGTCGCTGGGGTGCTGATTCACGGGGTTAGCAAAGCGGTGACACCACTCTGGCGGTGACGGGCCAGGGCCGCATCCACCGCCTGCTGCTGGTCGCGCCGGGTGATCCAGTGGTGATAGGTGCGGGTATGAATAGCCACCGAGTGGCCCATCATCCGGGCCGCGACCGTGTCTGGCAGGCCGATGTGAATGGTTCGCACCGCCCAGGCATGGCGCAGGTCGTAGGGGGTGATCGGCAACTCGTAGCGGCGAAACTGCTCAGCCACACGGCGGCCCACCTGCTGCAGGGTCGTGTGGCGCAGATCGGTTGCCACCGCTGGTAAGGGCGGCTGGGAGTCCCCCAGCTGCTCCAAGCCGAAATGCTCCACCCAATCGGGCTGGAACGGCCACACCTGATGTTCACCGGTCTTGGAGGTGGGCAGCACCCGAATTACCCGGTCACCACCAGGGGCAAGGGCCGAAAGATCGCAGAAGAACACCTCGTGATTGCGCAAGCCGTAGGTGGCCATCAACCCGTAGGCCAGGCGCCAGGCCGGATTGGGGATCTGCTCGGCCCACAGCAAAATCTGAGGATCACCCGGAAGCCGCCGGAACTGGGCCGCATGTAGGCCATAACCAGAAGCCCGCTCACTCCAGTTATCGGGCAGGTCGAGTTCAAAGTGGCGAGCCAGGGCGGCCAGGGCGGTGCCGCACTGCTGGCGGCTGCGACTGCTGGCGGAGTAGCTCTCTAGCGCCATCTCGAGTAGGGGGAGACCCAAGGGCAGGTCGCGCTCGGCCGCAACGGCCGCCAGGCGCCGCAGGTAGGGCAGGTAGGCGCTGCTCCAGGTTGTGCGACAACCGGCAGGGTTGCGCCGGCGGCGGGGATCGGCAAAAAATGCTGCCTCAAACGCTGCCAACCCCAGCAAATCGCCCGCGGCGGGCTGAGTAGCTGCCGGCAACCGTGACGGCAAAGGTGTAGGTGGCTGAGCTTGTTGAACCCCCCAGGCACTCCAAGCGAAGCGCCCTTGCTGCAGCTGACGCAACACCTCTTTAAGCCGCTCCCTAGCCAGCTCAAGACCAGCAGTATCGGCAGGCAGCCCGAGACTGATGCGCTGCACAGGGTGGCGGCCCGAGCCCTGGCGACAGGGAAGGGGCCCGCGCAGGCCCAACCTTTGGCCGCGCAGCTCGATGCGCAAGGAGACACCGGCTTGGGCTAGCGCCTGGTTTGCCTGGGCGAGGCGGATTTGCAACTTGGACAAGGCTTGAGTGGAAACTGCTGCGCTGGCATCTGCCCCAACCAGATCCAGCTCCACCGCTGCTTTTGCCATGGGCCCATCACAGAGGCTGACGTTCCAGCACAGAACTTGACGTTATCGATCGTGCGCCTTGGTCGCTAGGGGAGGAGCGGCAGCGTTACGCTCTCAGCCTCTGAGCCGCGCGGAACGAGGGCATGGCCAAAGTTGGCGTGCTGCTGCTGAACCTCGGTGGTCCCGAGCGTATCCAGGACGTTGGTCCGTTTCTTTACAACCTGTTTTCCGACCCGGAAATCATTCGGTTGCCTAATCCAGCTCTACAAAAACCGTTGGCCTGGTTGATTAGTACTCTGCGGGCTGGCAAGTCCCAAGAGGCGTACCGCTCCATCGGTGGTGGTTCACCGTTGCGGCGTATCACCGAGCAACAGGCCCGCGAACTCCAGAGCGAACTGCGCACACGCGGCATCGAAGCCACCAGCTACGTGGCGATGCGCTACTGGCATCCCTTCACCGAGTCGGCCGTGGCCGACATCAAGGCCGACGGGGTTGAGGAGGTGGTGGTACTTCCCCTCTACCCCCATTTCTCGATCAGCACCAGCGGTTCGAGTTTCCGCGAGCTGCAGCGGTTACGCCAGGCCGACATTGGCTTTTCCCGGCTGCCGATCCGCTGCATTCGCAGCTACTACGACGACCCCGGCTACGTGGGTGCAATGGCCGGCCTGATTGCCCGCGAAATCCAGGCTTGCCCCGAACCTTCAAAAGCCCATGTGTTCTTTAGCGCCCACGGGGTGCCTAAGAGCTATGTGGAGGAGGCGGGCGATCCCTATCAAAAAGAGATCGAAGCCTGCGCCCAGCTGATCATGGAGCGACTGGGTCGTGATCTGGGCTTCGCCAATCCCTTCACGCTGGCCTACCAGAGCCGGGTTGGTCCGGTGGAGTGGCTTAGGCCTTACACAGACGATGCCCTGCAGGATCTCGGCGCCGCTGGCATCAAGGATTTGGTGGTGGTGCCGATCAGTTTCGTCAGCGAGCACATTGAGACCCTCGAGGAGATCGATATCGAATACCGGGAGATAGCGACCGAGGCAGGCATCATCAATTTCCGGCGCGTGCCAGCCCTAGACACCACCCCAGCCTTCATCAACGGCTTGGCCGATCTGGTGCAGCAGGCCATGGCTGGACCCGAGGTGAACCTCGACCAGGCCGCCGAATTGCCCAGCAAGGTGAAGCTCTATCCCCAGGACAAATGGGCCTGGGGTTGGAACAACAGCTCTGAAGTTTGGAATGGGCGCTTGGCGATGGTGGGATTTTCCGCTTTCCTGCTGGAGCTACTCAGCGGCAAGGGACCCCTGCATGCTCTGGGCCTGCTCTGAGCGCCGTCTAAGACAGGGCGGACTGACCGCGGCGGCGGTCATGGTCAGCGGTAGCGCCTGGCTGCTGGTGTCCAGCTCGGCGGGGCTGGCCCAGAGTCGCTGGCAGATGGGGGTTTTTCCCGTCACCAGCTTTCTGGCCTACACCAGCCATTTCGGTACCCGCACCGGCCCCTGGGGTCGGGTGGAGCCCCATTACGGCCTTGATATCGCAGCGCCCATGGGATCGCCTATCCGCAACTGGTGGGCTGGCTCAGTGCAGGACGTGATCAACGACGGAGGTTGCGGCTTGGGGCTGGTGATTCGCTCGGGCGATTACGAGCACATCTACTGCCATTTGTCCGGCCGGGTTTCAGGCGGCACCTACAGCAGTGGTCAGGTGCTGCTGCGCCAGGGCCAGGGCGTACGCACGGGCCAACTAATCGGCCATGTGGGCATGAGCGGCCGCACTACTGGTCCACACCTGCATTGGGGCATGCGTCATGGCGGCCGCTGGCTAGACCCAGCCCAGATCCTGCGAGCTATGGCAGCCGGCAGGCGCCAGCAACCTGGGCGGGCAGCTGCCCCGAAAGCGCCGCCGGCAACTAGGGTTGCCGTAATCCGTTAACCGCCAAGTTGATTGGCCTGCAGCAGCCGTGACGCTGACGCCCCTCGCCTCTGCGGCTCAGTCCGCTACCGCCACTAATTCTGGTGATGACTCTGCTGCTGAAGCTTTTGCTCCTCAGCGAGTAAACGGCGGCTACGCCCTGATGGACGCCCTGCATCGCCATGGAGTGCGCCACATCTTTGGCTATCCCGGCGGCGCGATCCTGCCCATCTACGACGAACTGCACAAGGCAGAGTCTCGTGGCTGGTTGAAGCACATCCTGGTGCGCCATGAGCAGGGCGGCACCCATGCGGCCGATGCCTACGCTCGAGCTACAGGCAAAATTGGCGTCTGCTTTGGAACTTCGGGGCCCGGCGCCACCAACCTGGTCACCGGCATCGCCACCGCCCAGATGGACTCGGTGCCGATGGTGGTAATCACCGGGCAGGTGCCCCGGGCCTCGATCGGCACCGACGCCTTCCAAGAAACCGACATCTTCGGCATAACCCTGCCGATCGTGAAGCACTCCTGGGTGGTGCGCGATCCCCGCGATATCGGCAGGATCGTGGCTGAAGCCTTTTTGATTGCTGCCAGTGGTAGGCCCGGTCCGGTGCTGATCGACGTGCCCAAGGATGTGGGCCTGGAGGAATTCGACTACACGCCGGTAGCTCCGGGCTCGGCGATCCCAGCTGGATTCAAGTTGCCACCCAGTCCCGACCCTGAAGCCGTTGCCGCGGCCCTGGCCTTGATCCGCCAAGCCCGTCGCCCCTTGCTCTACGTCGGTGGCGGAGCCATCAGCAGCGGGGCCCATGGCGCCGTGAAACAGCTGGCCGAACGCTTCCGCCTGCCGGTCACCACAACCTTGATGGGTAAGGGAGCCTTCGATGAGAAGCACCCCCAATCGGTCGGCATGCTCGGCATGCACGGCACCGCCTATGCCAATTTTGCAGTCACAGAGTGCGATCTGCTGATTGCCACCGGTGCCCGATTCGACGACCGGGTCACAGGCCGGCTGGATGGCTTTGCGCCCCGGGCCCAGGTGATCCATATCGATATCGACGCGGCGGAGATGGGCAAAACCCGCCTCCCCGATGTGGCCTTGGTGGCCGATGTCCAGGCCGCGCTAGCAGCCCTTCTGGCTGCCTCAGCCCAGGACAGCTCAGAGGGGCGCACCGAGGCCTGGTTGCAGCGCATCGACAGCTGGAAGCAGAACTACCCCTTGGTGGTGCCCGATCCGGAGGGAGACATAGCCCCCCAGGAAGTGGTTGTCGCCCTGAGGGAGTTGGCACCAGATGCCTTCTACACCACAGATGTGGGCCAACACCAGATGTGGGCTGCCCAATTTCTACACAATGGCCCCAGGCGCTGGATCAGCTCGGCGGGCCTTGGCACGATGGGGTTCGGCATGCCCGCAGCCATGGGCGTGCAGACCGCCTTCCCGGATGAGCAGGTGATCTGTGTCGCCGGCGACGCCAGCATCCTGATGAACATTCAGGAACTGGGCACTCTCAGCCAATACAACCTGCCTGTGAAGGTTGTGGTGATCAACAACGGTTGGCAGGGCATGGTGCGCCAGTGGCAGGAGAGCTTCTACGGAGAGCGCTACTCGGCCTCGGAAATGACCAATGGCATGCCGAATTTCGCAGCTCTAGCGGAAGCCTTCGGCGTTCGGGGCGTGCGCATCGACGAACGGGCCAACCTGCGCCAGCAACTGCAGGAGGCCCTTGACCATCCCGGGCCTGTCTTCATCGATGTCAAGGTGCGCCGCAACGAGAACTGCTATCCGATGGTGCCCCCCGGCGCCAGCAATGCCCAGATGGTGGGCTTGCCATCCCATCCGGAGCTAGCTATCGACACGAGCCGCCATTGCCACTCCTGCGGTAGCACCACCGAAAGTGCCCATCTGTTCTGCCCCAGCTGCGGCGCCAAGCTTTGAGATGGCTCGCCGCATTGCTGGCGGTGTTATTGGTGTGGCCTGGAGCCGCCTTGGCAGCCGAGGTGCTGCAGGTGCGGGGGGCAACCCTGCTGCAGTTAGGTGACCAAAACCGTAGCTACACGGTGCAGCTGGCCTGTGTTGAGGTAGCTGAAGCTCAGCAGGCTGAGGCAGTGGCCTGGCTTCGCCAAGCCGTTCCTCGCCACACCCGCGTCAATTTGCGGCCGATGGGCCAGAAGCAGGGTGTGCTGTTGGCAAGGGTTCAGCCGCTTGCTCCCGTGCGTGGCAGCACAAACCAAGCAGCAGATCTGGGCAACGGTTTAATCGCAGCTGGTCTCGCCCAAGCCGACTCCCATAGCAACGCCGACTGTGCCAACGTCCCAGCCTGAATGCGGCCACCTATCTGCTCATGAGTTTAAATCGCACTGCCAAGGGCATCGTTCTGGTGCCCTCCCTGCTGCTGGGAGGTGCCTTCCTGGCGGCGGGGGTATGGAGTGAGGGCCCAGCGGCGAGCAATAAAACCCTGGCCCTTAGCTTGGGCGGATTGCTGATGGCGGCTGGGCTCCTGGCCCAACTTCTACCGGAGAGCAAGCCAGAGTCTTCCGAGTCCGACTGATCTCCAGTCAAAGGGAAAATTATTTACTTCTTGGGCTGGGCCTTGGTGGCCTGGGCTGTGTATTGGGCTATCACTTCGTCCACAAATTTTTTGTCGGCGGCGGTGATCTTGGCGTAACAGCCCTGCTTAACCCGGCCCACAATCTGCACAATGCTGCCATTGACAATCTGGGAAGCCTCAAGCTTGCCGCTGCCAGCTATCTGACCGCCATGGGCAGTGGTCACCACGTAGGTGATCGCCTTGGCATTGGAGATAACGGCGTTTTGCACGGCCAATTTTTGCTCCACCGCCAGCTCACAGACGTTGACGGCGGCGGCGAGAGCGAGATCGTTCATGGTCTCAAGGCTGACGGGCTTGGCCGCAGCGGCGGCAGCCCCAGTCGATTGGGCGAAGGCAGGAGCTCCCAGCACAGCGGTGGCACTTAGGGCGGAAGCCGTGATCCAGGCGAGGGAAAAGCGAGACACAGAAACTTGCGAGCAACGAAAAAGCATCTGCCCACTGTGCCACCCATTTCGAACCAGCGGCAGGGGGTGTGGGGCCTGCATCGCTGGCTTCACAGTTAAGACAACGCCCCAAGAAGGCGCCAGAGTCAGGGTGGCTGCCAACTATCCATGCCAACTACCCATGCCAACCGCCGCGAACTGCTCGTAGTGCCGTTCGCGGCGGTTGGCATGGGTGCGATCGCAGAGGTGGGCGGCAAAAACGCCTCCCTCGGCGAAATGATCCGCGAGCTCGCGGGCCAGGGTGTGCGGGTGCCTGGAGGCTTCGCCACCACAGCCGCCGCCTACCGCCACCTGCTGTGCAGTAACGACCTTCGAACTCCGCTGCAGGCCCTACTCCAAAACCTGGATGCTGATGATCTCGGTGCCCTGCAGGCCGCCGGCAAAGCCGCCCGCAACCTGCTGCTGAGCGCCACCCTGCCAGCTGACCTCAGCGAAGCGATCCTGGCCGCCTATCGAGAGCTGGCAACACCAGATGGCGTTTTGCCAGCGGTGGCAGTGCGCTCCAGCGCCACAGCCGAAGACCTGCCCGATGCCAGCTTTGCTGGCCAGCAGGAGACCTTCCTCAATATTCAGGGCGAAGCTGCCCTGCTGCAGGCCTGCCGGCGGTGCTACGCATCGCTGTTCACCGACCGGGCCATCTCCTACCGCCAGCTCAATGGTTTTGACCACCTAGAGGTCGCCCTTTCGATCGGCGTGCAGCGCATGGTGCGCTCCGACCTGGCCTGCGCTGGGGTGATGTTCAGCATCGACACCGAAACCGGCTTCCGCGACGCGGTGCTGCTCACCGCCGCCTATGGCCTCGGTGAAAACGTTGTGCAGGGGGCCGTAAACCCCGATGAGGTGCTGATTTTTAAGCCAACGCTTGAGCAGGGCTTTGCGCCGATCCTCAGCAAGCGACTGGGCAGCAAGGCGATCCGGATGGTGTACGGGGAAGCGGGGCTCACCGTGACAAACGAACCCGTGCCGGAAGCCGAGTGCAACCGCTTCGCCCTCAGCGATGACGAGTGCCTAACCCTGGCCCGCTGGGCCTGCCAAATCGAGCGTCACTACAGCGCTAAGCGTGGTGCTCCCACGCCGATGGACATCGAGTGGGCCAAAGATGGCCTCACAGGCGAGCTGTTCATCCTCCAAGCCCGTCCTGAAACCGTGCAGTCGCGGCAGCAGCAGGCGGTGCTGCGCAGCTGGCACCTGGAGCCCCATCAAGCGGAAACCCTGGTGAGCGGCCGCGCCATCGGTGCCTCGGTGAGCAGCGGCGTAGCCCGGGTGATTAAAGATCCCGGCGAAATCAGCCGTTTTGAGGCTGGTGACCTACTGATCACCGAACGGACCGACCCCGACTGGGAGCCGATCCTCAAACGAGCCAGCGGCGTGGTGACCGACCAGGGCGGCCGCACCTGCCATGCGGCGATCATTGCCCGCGAGATGGGCATTACGGCCATCGTTGGCACCGGCGATGGCACCAAGCGCATCCAGGACGGCGACGCCATCACGATCAGCTGCTGCGAAGGCGATGTGGGCCGGGTGTACCCGGGCAACCTGCCGTTCAGCGTCACGGAGCAGGCCATTGGCCATCTGCCCGTCACCCGCACCCAGATCTTGATGAGTGTGGGCAATCCGGAGGAGGCCTTCAACCTCGCGGCCATTCCCTGCGACGGGGTGGGCCTAGCCAGGCTGGAATTCATCATCGCTAATCACATCAAGGTGCACCCGCTGGCCCTGATCCAGCCTGAGCGGGTTGCTGACGCCCAGCAGCGGCAGCAGATAGCCCGGTTAACGGCCGGCCACACCAGCCCCGCCGAGTACTACGTGGATCTGCTCGCCCAGGGCATGGCCCGCATTGCAGCGGCTTTCTATCCCAGGCCGGTGATCCTGCGCTTTTCCGACTTCAAGAGCAATGAATACGCGCGCCTGCTGGGAGGAGCTGCGTTTGAACCCAACGAGGAGAACCCGATGCTCGGCTGGCGGGGCGCCTCCCGCTACTACGCCCCCGCCTTCCGCGCTGCTTTCGCCCTCGAATGCCAGGCCCTTAAACGGGTGCGCGACGGCATGGGACTCACCAATGTGATCCCGATGGTGCCCTTCTGCCGCACCCCCGAGGAGGGGGATCGGGTATTGGCAGAAATGGCCAGCTCCGGCCTGGTGCGGGGTGAAAACGGTCTGGAGGTGTATGTGATGTGCGAGCTACCCAGCAACGTGATCGCGGCAGAGGCGTTTGCCGAGCGCTTCGATGGCTTCTCGATCGGCTCCAACGACCTCACCCAGCTCACCCTGGGGCTCGATCGCGATTCAGCCTTGGTGGCTGAGTTGTTTGACGAACGCCATCCGGCTGTGAAGGCCATGATTCGCCTGGCAATCCAAAGCGCCAAACGCTGCGGCCGCAAGATCGGCATCTGCGGCCAAGCCCCCAGCGACTACCCCGATTTCGCTCGCTTCCTGGTGGAGGAGGGCATTGATTCGATCAGCCTCAACCCCGACGCCGTGATCGCCACCCGCCTGGAGGTGGCCAGGATCGAGGCCAGCTTGGGCTGAGCCGCCAACCGCATCTCTCAGCCGATCCGCCGCAGCGACGGTCCCTGGCTGGGTTGAATCTGGGCGGGGAGCTGCTGGCTGCTGATCGACTCCAGGGTGGTCATGTTGTAGCTGGTGTAGGTCGTACGTCCCGCGCCATCACCCTGAGGCCAGAAGGCATCGATCACGGTGAGGGTCTGCACCGGAGCCGTGCTGTCATGGAGCCGGCGGCGGGGACCGCTGCCCAGGGCGCCGAGGTTGAGCAGATCCAGTTGACCCACCCGGCCTGGGAAGAAGGCGTGATGGTGGCCGCTGATGTAGGCATGGGCGCCGGTGCGCTCCAGCAGCTGGCGCAGGGCCTCGCTCTGCTGCAACACCTCGCCAGGCCGGTCCCGGCCCTGGCCTACGGCCAGCAGCGGCAGATGGCCAAGCACCAGACGCAACCGGGCCGATTGTGCCTCTGGGCTGCGCAGCTGGCGCTCAGCCCAGGCCACCTGTTCGGCGGGCAGGGCGGCCGAGGAGGCATCCCACACCAGTAGGAAAAGGTCGTGCTGACGCACGCTGTAGGCGAAGGGAAAGCGGCTGGCATCAACAAACTTCAGCCCCAAGGCATTCTGCTGGCCGCGCCAATAACGCTCGGCCTCCTGGCGATCGAGCTCAAATATGTATTTGCCCGCAGAGCGGGCGGAAGAGGCGTCGTGGTTGCCCATGGTGATCGCCACCGGCAGCCCAGCACGCTCCAGAGGTGCCAGCAGTTGGCGGTGGAAGGAAGCCCACATGGCGCTCAGGTGTACCCGGCTGAGACCCTGCTTCTGGCCCGCCACCATGTCGCCGCCGCAGAGCACCAGATCGGGCTTCCAGCTGGGGATCAATTCAACGGCTCGCAGCACCTCCGGCAGGTAGCTGGTGGAGCCGTAGCTGCTGTTGAGATCGCTGATCGCCACCAGGCGCAGGTCGCCCCGGGGCGGCAGCAGCGGCTTGGCACCTCCCCTAGGGGCGGCAGCGGCCTCAGGGCGCAGGCCTGATGCCGCCAAGGCGGCCACTCCCAAGCCAGCCAAGCTGAGGAAGCCCCGTCGGGAGACGAAGGCGCCAGGCCAGCTGACCATCGGCCAGGTCACCATTTTTGGTGTGCTGCGCTGGAACATGCCCATGGTTTAGCGCCCCGCTCAGACCGACAAGCGCCAGAGCAAGGTGCCGTGGGCCGTGGCTCGCAGCACACAAAGGGCCGCCAGGGCCATGCAAAGGGGGCAGTGGGTAATCGACAAAGAATCGATGCCGCATCGGCCTCCAGCCTGGCAGCCCAATCCAATTTCAGGCGCAGTGGAGCCAAGACTGCTGAAATAACGCCATGAATCAGCGCCCGGCTCCCGTCCAGGCGCCCCCCTGGAGTCGGTAGTGCTGCGCCTGAGCGAATTGAAGCTGCCCCTCGAGCACAGCGAGGCCGACCTATCGGCGGCAGTGCTGAGGCGCCTGCGGCTCGCCCCCGATCAACTACTTGGGTTGCGGCTGGTTAAACGCAGCGTTGATGCCCGCAAGAGCGCGGCGATCACCCTCGTTTACAGCCTTGATCTGGATTTGGACCTTGATGCCCGGGCCGAGGCCCGGCTCCTGAAGCGCTTTGCCGGCGACCCCCACCTGCGGCCAAGCCCCGACACGACATATCACCCCGTCGTAAGCGGAGCCAACGCAGGAAAGATGCGACCAGTGGTGGTGGGAGCTGGTCCCTGCGGCTATTTCGCGGCCCTGCTGCTGGCCCAGATGGGGTTTCGTCCCCTATTGCTGGAGCGGGGCAAGGCGGTCAAGGAGCGCAGCGCCGACACCTTCGGCTTTTGGAAGGGGAGCGCTGACTTCAATCCCGAATCCAATGCCCAATTTGGCGAGGGTGGCGCTGGCACCTTCTCTGACGGCAAGCTTTACAGCCAGGTGAGCGAAGCCAAGCCCTACGTGCGCAAGGTGCTTGAAGAGCTAGTTGCCGCAGGCGCTAACCCTGACATCCTCACCCTGCACCACCCCCACATCGGCACCTACAAGCTGGCCACGGTGGTGCGGGGGTTGCGGCAGCGAATCGAGGCCCTAGGGGGCGAGGTGCGCTTCGAGTGCCGAGTAGACCGCTTGGAGCTAAATCCCGTGGACCGCTCCATCGAGGGCTTGCAGCTCAATAGCGGCGAACGAATTGCCGCCACCCAGGTGGTGCTGGCCCTTGGTCACAGCGCCCGGGACAGCTTTGAGATGTTGAAAACCGCCGGCGTGGCGATGCAGCCCAAGCCTTTCGCCGTTGGTCTACGCATCGAACACCCCCAGAGCCTGATTGACAGGGCCCGCTGGGGGCAGGCCGCCGGCCACCCCCGCCTTGGCCCAGCTGAATACAAGCTGGTGCATCACTGCAGTGAAACGGCCAACTTGGGCCGCAGTGTCTACAGCTTTTGCATGTGCCCGGGGGGATTGGTGGTGGGGGCTACCTCGGAGCCAGGTCGAGTAGTCACCAACGGCATGAGCCAGCACACCCGCAACGAACGCAATGCCAATAGCGGCATCGTGGTGGGTATCGAGCTAGCCGATCTGACGCCCTACGGGGAAAGCGCCGACGATCCCCTCGCCGGAGTCGCTTTTCAGCGCCATTGGGAAGGTCGCGCCTTCGTTACAGGCGGCTCTAACTACCAAGCACCTGCCCAGCGGGTTGGCGATTTCCTCGCCAACCGCCCCAGTCAGGGCAGCGGCGGAGTGATTCCTTCCTACCAACCAGGAGTTTGCTACGGGAATTTGGCTGGCTGCCTACCGGACTTTGTGCTGACAGCTATCCGAGAGGCCCTGCCCGCCTTCGAGCGCCGCATTCCCGGCTTCCTAATGGAAGATGCCCTGCTCACCGGTGTAGAGACCCGCACCTCGTCGCCCGTGCGGCTACCCAGAGATGAAATAACCCTGGAGTGTGGCAACACCCCAGGGTTGTACCCAGCCGGCGAGGGGGCTGGTTATGCCGGCGGGATCCTCTCCGCAGCAATTGATGGCATCAAAGTGGCCGAACAGGTAGCCCTGTCGCTCACTCTTCCTCGTCCTCTGCACCCAGTGGTACCAGGCGAATCTGTTTGCGACCCAACTTGATTTCGAACTCATCGCCAGGCTTGAGGTCAAGCATGCCGGTATAAGCCTTGCCGACCATCAAGTTGCCGTTGAACTGCACCTTGGTGTTAAAGCTGAGCTTGCGGCCGCCCTTTCCGGTTTTGGCTGCACCGCCAAAATCGACTCCCTTGGCATTCAAGAGAGCCTCGTAGAAGGCTGTGAAATTCAGCCGTTCTGAACCGTCTTTTTTGTGGGAGACATAGCCGCAGGCGCGAACCAAGTCAGACTTGCTCACATCCCCGAGTTCTTTGACCTTGGTGAGAAGGTCGGCACCAGTGAGCATCGATGATAATTATGCAACTTTTGCATTATTGCGCAGAAACAGGCCCGACTGCAAGGAAGGCGGCTTGAATTGAACGCGAATCCAGCTCGAAACAGTGCCAAGATTCAAGCTTGAGAAACAATGCCGCTCCACTGCACCGCCTTCACCTGATCGCGCCGCCAGGAGTGAAAAAGCAGTGGTTCGCTGGCTGTACAAAGAGGGCAGCTGCCAATTTGAGCCGTAGGCACCCCAAGTCGCTCCAGTTGGAGCTGGGCTGCAAGGCGAATATCAAGGCGGTCTTTCATAGGGTCTGAGTCGGCCTGCAGAGCGCCGTACTGACGCAACTGCTCAAGCAAAGCAGGCAGCAAAGAAGCATCAGGGGCGGCGGCTAGAGACGCCGCAACCTGTTCCGACACCAGCCGCTGCACCTGATAGGAGCCACCGCCGATCGCTGGTCCTAGGGCCACCAGCAGCTCGGCCGGCCGACTGCCTCCATCCAGCAGCTGCTGCACGGCGCGTTCGAGGATGCCACCTGCCACACCGCGCCAACCAGCGTGGCAAGCCGCCACCCGGCCAGTAGCGGGATCAGCAATCAGCACCGGGGTGCAGTCAGCGCCACAAGCCCAGAGGCTTTGGCCGCCCGCATCACTAACAAGACCATCGGCCTCGGGAAAGGGATCGGCGCTGGCCTGGCTGGCTGGCAAAACCACCGCGCTGTGCACCTGGCGTAGACGGTGCACACTCACCCCAGCGCTCACATAAGCCGCCAGCACCTCCGGCCCCCGTCCCTGCCATTGGCGTGTAAAAAAACCGTGCTCAAACGACTGGAGCAGGTCGCACTGGAGGTAGTAGCCGCCGTAGGTACCTACCCAGGTCCAACCGGGCAAGGAATTGAAGTCCCGGTCGGGACGATCAAAGGGGGGATCAACCGCTTCGGCCATCGTGGGGCATCAAGCGTCGGGAAGATCGCGCAGCAACCAGAAGCCCTCGAAGCGCTGGTCCTGCTCGCTGGCCTGAACGGCAAGAAACTGAAGGCCACCGGCCTGCTCTCGGGCTGCAGCAAAAGCGGCAGTGGCTACCTCTGCCTCCTCAGCCGGCAAGTTGGTGAGTAGCCAGCGATCCTCAAGGCCAGCCTCAAGCACTAGCTGCGGGCCACTGATCTCAAGCCGCACGGGTTCGAGCCCAGCCAGCCAGCCGGCCAGGGCCAGGGCCCTGGTGGCGCTGAATAGGCGAATTCCCGGCACCGGCAGCTCGGCAGACACCGCCTCTGGCAGGGGTACGAGGCCCGCAAAGCCAAGCTCCCACTCCGAAGCAGCGGCCAGGACACCCAAGGGCAAGGTGGCCCAGGCCCAGCTGTCGCCCCGCGCCGCTTCCGGCAAGGGCACCGCAATCGATCGCAAGGCCTGGGGGGGCGGGGCTAATGGGCCAGCCATGTAGCCGGGCTCCTGGGGATACACCAGGCGCTCCCGCTCCTGTAGCCAGCTCACCAGCGCGTAGGTGCGGCGGCTGGCCACCAGCTCCAATCCGAGCCCCTCCGCCGCCCGCTGAACCATGGTGCGCATCGAGCCACGCCAGCAGCGCAGCCGCCTCGGAGGCCCAAAACCCTGGGCTGCGGCACCAGCCAAAGCTGCCTCCAGAGCCTCCCTCAGCCAGATCGAATTAACGCTGGTGGCAGGGCAGGCCTTGGCCCAGCGGAAGGATTCGCTCGCTACCTCCCCTGGTCCGGGCACCTCAGGGGTGGAACAGATCAGCAGCTCCCAGCGCTTTTTGCCATCTTCTTCAAGGATGGGACGGGAGTAATAGTCGAGCTCCCAATCTGGAGCGGCCTGGTTCATCCGGCCCCTTGTTCTTGCTGGCGCAGCACGGAGCGGGCCCGGTTGGCCCGCTCTGGAGCCTCAGCCATCACCTTGTCGCGATCGATCAGCAGTTCACCGGGCTGGCCCTCGAGAAGAGCGGTATTAAGGGCGATACGGCCTCGGCCCGGATCCAGCTCGGTGATCAGGGCCTTGACCCGGTCTCCCTGGCCAAAAACCTCACGCAGGTCCCGCAGCTGACCACCACTAATTGCCGATTGGTGCAACAAACCGCTTACACCGCCTAGATCGACAAACAAGCCATAGGGCTTAATTGCCACCACCTGGCCTTCGACCAGCTGACCCACCTCCAGGTTTTGGAACAGGGCTGCAGTGGCAGCTTTCTTCTCCGACAACACCAACTTGCGGGTCTCTGGATTGACCTCCAGGAAAGCGGCCCCAAGGGTCTTACCCACCAAAGCCTCATGGTTTTCACCCTCCTGCAGCTGGGAGCGAGGGATGAAGCCGCGCAATCCCTCAAGTTCACAGGTGACACCACCTCGATTGAAGCCGTTCACTTTGACCTGCACCACCTTGCCCTCCTTCTCCAGGAGCCTCACTTTCTCCCAGCTCTGGCGCAGGGCCAAGGCACGGGCGCTGATGGTCACCATGCCATCGGCGTTTTGCTCGCCGGTGACGAGCACATCCACCTCAAGCCCCTTCGGAAAGGTCTCCTTGAGGTTGGTGATCACTCCCAGGCCGCACTCTTTCTTAGGCATGAAACCCGGCGCCTTGCCGCCGATGTCCACATAAACGCCATCGCTTTCGACACCGATCACGGTGCCGCGCACCACCTCTCCAGTGGTGCCATGGGGCTCATGGTCGTCAAGAGCAGCCAGAAAGGCTTCTTCGTCAAAGTCGAAGTCGTCGACGCTCCGGGCCGCGGGCTTGGTGCTGTGCTCACCGGCAGCAGCAGCCTTCGCAGCACGCTTCTGACTCGGGTCAGGGCCCAACAGATCAGCCATGGTGAGGCCCTCCATGGACCCCAGGTCAAACAGCTCGTCGTCGTTTCGGGCGGGAGTGGCGGCAGGTGCAGCAACCCGGTTAAGGGGAGCGAGCTGAGAGGGCGCCTGGGGAGCTGCGGCAAGCGCAGGCTCAGTCGAAGACGGCGACGGGGCGGGCTCGTCCTTGCGGATCATCAATACCTGGGGCGGCTTACGCAGGGGCGCCTGCGGCTGGGGGCGTGCAGGGACTGGGCGCGCAGGACCAGGGGGCACGGGCCGGGATGAGGATGAGGGCGGTTGACTGCCGGTACCGGCCATCTCCACTAAGGGCTGAGAGCCCCACACTGTAGTGATCAGTCCTCAAAAAATGCCCCAGCAGCGCCACCTTGAGCAGCTGGCCTGGCCGCAGGTTCAGGAGCTTGCAGCCCAGCCAGGAAGCACGGTTGTCTGGCCCTGGGGCGCGGTCGAGCAACACGGCCCCCAACTGCCGCTCGGAACGGATGGCCTGTTTGCCGAACGAGTGCTGGACGCAGTTTTGGCAGCGCTGGAGCCAAGCCTGCCGATCCTGCGGCTGCCGCTGCAGAGCATCGGCTTCTCCCCAGAGCACCGTGGTTTCAGTGGCACCATCAGCCTCCCTCCCCAGGTCCTGATCGAGCAACTGGTGGCTGTGGGCCACGAACTGGCTGGCACAGGTTTTCAGCGCCTGGTGTTGTTTAACGGACACGGTGGCCAAATATCCCTGCTCCAGACCGCCGCGCGCCAGCTGCGGGCGGAGCGGCCCGAGCTAGCCGTGCTGCCCTGCTTTTTATGGAGTGGTCCCGAGGGGATCGCCGAGCTCATCCCCGAACCGGAGCGCTCCGACGGGCTGCACGCGGGCTTGGCGGAAACCAGCCTGATGCTGCACCTCGCCCCCCAGCTGGTGGGCGAACAGCGCCCCAGCGATGGCAAGCGAGGCGAGGTCATCCCATCGGGCTGGAGCCTGGAAGGGGCCGCCCCGCTTGCCTGGCTCAGCCAGGAACTCAGCCTCACCGGAGTGGTTGGCGACGCCCGCGGCGCTTCTGCAGCCCTGGGAGCGCAACTTTTTGACCGGTTGGTCGCAGGTTGGCAGCACCGCTTCGAAACCCTGCTGGCCAGCTCCTGGCCAGGCCAAGGGACGGTCAGGGTTCGGTAGGGGGTGGTTACAGTCAGCTGATCAGATCCAACAGCGTGGCTGCCATGGCAACTCTTGCACCTATCAATGCCACTGAGGCGTTCCCACCCGACCAACTGCCCGACTTCAGCACAGATACCTACAAGGACGCCTACAGCCGGATCAACGCGATCGTGATTGAAGGCGAGCAGGAAGCTCACGACAATTACATCTCTATCGGTGGGCTGCTCCCCGACCAAGCTGAGGAGCTGACCAAATTGGCCCGCATGGAGCTGAAGCACATGAAGGGCTTCACAGCTTGCGCCAACAACCTCGGCGTCACTGCTGACATGCCGTTTGCTAAGGAGTTCTTTTCTCCTCTGCACAACAATTTTCAGAAGGCTTTAGCTGAAGGCAAGGTCACAACCTGTCTTTTGATTCAGGCTATTTTGATTGAGGCCTTTGCCATTTCGGCGTATCACATCTATATCCCTGTAGCCGATCCATTTGCGCGTAAGATCACCGAAGGCGTAGTCAAAGATGAGTACACACACCTGAATTACGGTCAGGAATGGCTGAAAGCCAATCTTGAAACCGTGCGGGGGGAGCTGGAGCAGGCAAACCGTGAGAATCTTCCCTTGGTGCGCAAAATGCTTGAGCAGGTTGCCGGCGACGCAGCTGTTCTTCAAATGGACCAGGAGGATTTGATGGCCGATTTCCTCACTTCCTACCAAGAGGCACTGCTCGAAGTTGGCTTCACTTCCAGGGAGATCGCCAAAATGGCTGCTGCTGCACTGATCGGCTGAAGCCCTCCTGCCAGGCGTGTCGTGGCAAGATGTAGCGTCCGCGACATTCTCTGGGGTTGCCCATGTTCGGCCTGATCGGTCACTCCACAAGCTTCGAGGCTGCTCGTGAAAAGGCGCGCACTCTTGGCTTTGAGGAGTTTGCCGAAGGTGACCTCGACGTCTGGTGTAGTGCCCCCCCCCAGCTGGTGGAGCATCTTCAGGTCACCAGCGCCACAGGCAAGACCATAGAAGGGGCATACATCGACTCCTGCTTTGTGCCAGAAATGCTGAGTCGGTTTAAAACCGCTCGCCGCAAGGTGCTCAGCGCCATGGAGCTGGCTCAAAAAAATGGTATCGATATCACCGCTTTGGGCGGATTTACCTCGATTATTTTCGAAAATTTCAACCTGCTCAAGGAGCAGCAAATCCGCTCCACCACCTTGGAATGGGAGCGATTCACTACCGGAAACACCCATACCGCCTGGGTGATTTGTCGCCAAGTCGAAACCAATGCCCCCAAGCTCGGTATCGATCTGAGCCAAGCCCGGGTCGCAGTTATCGGGGCTACCGGCGATATCGGCAGCGCTGTATGCCGCTGGTTGAGCCAGCGCACTGGAGTTAAGGAGCTTTTACTGGTAGCTCGCCAGCCCCAACCCTTGCTGGACTTACAGCAGGAGCTTGGCGGCGGCCGGATCCTCAAGCTGGAGGAGGCCCTGCCGGAAGCCGACGTGGTGGTTTGGGTGGCCAGTTTGCCCCAAACGCTGAGCATCGATGCTCCCAGCCTTAAGTCGCCCTGCCTGATGATCGATGGCGGCTACCCGAAAAACCTAGACACCAAGGCCAGTGGCAACGGCATCCATGTATTGAAGGGGGGCATCGTTGAGTTTTTCAGCGACATCACCTGGCAAATGATGGAAATGGCTGAAATGGACGACCCCAAACGTCAGATGTTTGCCTGTTTCGCCGAGGCCATCCTGCTGGAGTTCGAAGGGATCCACACCAACTTCAGCTGGGGGCGCAACAACATCAGCCTCGACAAGATGGATCTGATCGGTGCCGCTTCCCTGCGCCATGGCTTCCAAGCCCTGGGGCTGTCCGCCCAGATCGATCCCACCCCGGCCCTGACTACTGCCTGAATACCTTTCGTCCCCTTGCCCATCCCCGCCATGGCCCGCCGCGCCTTGCTGGAGTTCGAAAAACCACTAGTTGAGCTCGAAGAGCAGATCGAGCAGATTCGCCAGTTGGCTCGCGACTCGGAGGTGGATGTGAGTCAGCAGCTGCTGCAGCTCGAGACCCTGGCCACCAGACGTCGCAAAGACATCTTCGATGCCCTGACGCCCTCCCAGAAGATCCAGGTGGCCCGCCACCCCCAGCGGCCCAGCACCCTGGATTACATCCAGGTGATTACTGATGAGTGGCTGGAGCTGCATGGTGACCGCCGTGGCAGTGACGACCGGGCCCTAGTGGGTGGGGTTGGCAGGATCGGTGAGCAGGGTGTGGTGCTGCTGGGACACCAAAAAGGTCGGGACACTAAGGAAAATGTCGCCCGCAACTTCGGGATGGCATCCCCAGGGGGCTATCGCAAGGCGATGCGGCTGATGGAGCATGCCGATCGCTTTCGTCTGCCGATCTTGAGTTTCATCGATACGCCGGGGGCCTACGCGGGGGTGCTGGCTGAGGAGCAGGGGCAGGGTGAAGCGATCGCCGTCAATCTGCGTGAGATGTTCCGGCTGCGGGTGCCGATTCTTGCCACGGTGATCGGCGAAGGCGGATCTGGTGGCGCCCTGGGCATCGGCGTCGCCGACAGGCTGCTGATGTTTGAGCACAGCGTTTACACAGTGGCCAGCCCAGAAGCCTGTGCCTCGATCCTGTGGCGGGACGCAGGCAAGGCCTCCACCGCCGCCGAGGCTCTCAAGATCACAGGACCCGATCTGCTGAAGCTCGGCATCGTTGACCTGGTGTTGCCCGAGCCCTCCGGCGGCAACCACTCGGCACCTCTGCAGGCCGCTGAAACCCTTAAATCTGCCTTGCTCGAGCAACTCAGCGAACTGCAGGGCCTAAATGAATCCCAATTGGTCGAGCAGCGCTACGCCAAATTTCGCCGTATGGGAAGGGTGCTCGACAGCGAGTCCCCAATTGCCTCTCCCGGCTCTTAAGGTTTACTTCGGATCCCGTTACCTCCCAGGGCCTGCCTTTGCCTGATTCAGCACCTGTTGCTCTGATCACCGGCGCCTCCCGAGGCATAGGTGCCGCAGCAGCCCACAAATTTGCCTCTGCTGGCTACGACTTACTCCTGCTGGCCAGGAGCACTGCCGACCTCGATTCGCTCACAACGGCTCTAAAGCCCACTGGCAGGAGAATCGAATCCATTGGCCTCGATCTGGCCGAGCCAGCCACTATTGCTCCCGGACTGGAAGATCTCTGCAGCCGTGGGCTCACCCCTGCTGTTGTAATTAACAATGCCGGCGTTGCTTATACGGGCTCCCTGGCAGAGATGCCCTTGGAGCAATGGCAACGATTGATGCAGCTGAATCTCAGTGCTGTATTTCAGGTGTGCCAGTCGCTGCTGCCTAGACTCAGACAGGCTGGCGGCGGACAGATCATCAATGTGAACAGCCATGCAGCCCACCAAGCCTTCCCCGACTGGGGCGCTTACTGCGTTAGCAAGGCCGCTCTCCTCTCCCTCAGCCGATGCCTTGCCGTCGAAGAACGCCCCTTTGGCATACGGGTAAGCACCCTCACCCTAGGTGCGGTGAATACGCCACTCTGGGACAGCGAAAACGTCCACAGCACGTTCGATCGCCGTGCCATGCTTGACGTTGAAAGGGCATCTGAAGCCCTGCTGTACTTGGCCCAACAGCCAGCCACCTCAGTGGTGGAAGATCTCACCCTCATGCCGGCCGCCGGCGCGCTTTGAGCCCCCCTATGACTTCCACCCTGCCGTCCAGCATTCCTTCGCGCACCGTTACACCTGATTCAGCTCCCCTGCCCATAAGTCTGCGAATCCGGGAGCGTCTTGACGCGGCAGGAGTTGCGTACCTCGCAAACGACAACATCGCTGACCACCTTCGCGATGGTGAGCTCGAGCAATTGGAGATTGAGGTGGCGGGCAAAGTTCGCGAATTACTACGTAGTCTCGTCATTGATATAGACAAAGATCACAACACCGAGGAGACAGCTGAGCGTGTCGCTCGGATGTACCTGCACGAAGTTTTTAAGGGGCGCTATCACGAGCAACCCAAGATTGCCAGCTTTCCAAATGTCAAAAAGTTGGATGAAATTTATACCGTTGGCCCGATTACCGTTCGTTCAGCCTGTTCACACCACTTAGTGCCCATTTTGGGCAATTGTTGGATTGGTATCAAGCCAGGTGATCGGGTAATTGGCCTATCCAAGTTCTCTAGAGTTGCCGACTGGGTATTTTCAAGGCCTCATATTCAAGAGGAGGCTGTAATGATCTTGGCCGATGAGATCGAGCGTCTCTGTGAGCCCCAAGGTCTGGCGATTTTGGTAAAAGCCCAGCATTACTGCATGAAGTGGCGTGGTGTGAAGGAGCCCCAAACCAGCATGGTCAATTCTGTGGTGCGGGGCGATTTCCGTCTTGATCCAAGCCTCAAGGCCGAATTCTTCGAGCTGGTTAAGCAGCAGGAGTGCATGCTTTCCACCTAAAGCGAATGCTTTAGGTGGAAAGTCACCTGGCCTCTAAAATCAACCTCAGGGTTTGCTGCCAACTGGTCCAATAGCCGGCGAAGCCTGCCGGCTAGAGCCACCACCTTGGGCTGGCACCGCTACCACCACCATTACCTGGGCCGAAACGTCTTGAAGTTGCAAGACGTAGCTGGGCCCCGCAGCTCCTTCAATCAGCAGCCACTGGTTGGCACCCGGGCTACGCCGGTACCAGTGAAACGCCGAGGCTGGCAATGCGGCCAATAGGTCGGCTGCGGCAGTGGCCTGCAGTACTGCCCCCTGCACGGCTTCACCTTGCAGCACCAGCTGCTGCAAACCATTGATTTGCTGCTGAACAGCACTCTCCTGTTGCAGATCCGTATTGATCTGCTGTCGCAGGGCACGGATCTGGGACTGGGGGTCGGCACTCACCCCTGGTACGCAGGAAAGCTGGCCATCCACCAGCTGGCAGCCCACTAGGTCCTGGGCCCGAACCGGTGCCAGCAGGGCTAGTCCTAAACCCGAGCCCATGGTCACCGCCAGGGCCCAGAGGGATGGACGAAGAAGCGCAGATCTACAAAACAAACCCATCAAGAAGGGGCAAGACCAACTGATCTTGACTGGGAAGGACCAGCTAGGCCAGCAACCCGTACCGCAGCCACTAGTGCTGCAACCTGATCGAGATCCTTATTGCCTGGGCTTCGCTCCACGCCGCTGGAGGCATCGAGGCCTGTGGGGCACAGCTGGGTCAGTAGTTCCGGCACTCGGTCGGCCCGAATGCCCCCTGCCAGCCACCAGGGAAGAACTGGCGTAAATCCCTGCAGCCACTCAATCGGGATGCGATGGCCCGTGCCTCCTAGCTGGTCGGGCACCCAGGCATCGAGAAGCAGGGCATCCACCACCAGGGCGTAGTCAACGGCCCGCTGCAGATCCTCCGGCCTGCGAATCCTCAGGGCTTTCCAGATCTCACAGCCCAGGCGGGAGCGCAGCTGTTCGCAGAGCTGGGGTGTTTCCGAGCCGTGCAACTGCACCACAGCATGACCATGTCCTAGCTCTAGTTGGGGCCACCGCTGCTCGAGCGGATCGGCCACCACCAGCACACCGCGGCAGCCAGGCGCAGCTGCCCGCATCGCCGCAAAAAGCGCCTGCCGGCGTTCAGCCTCAAGGAAGCGAGGCGAGCCTGGCACCCCGATCACGCCGATCGCATCCACCCCCAGTTGAGCCACCGCTGCGGCCTGGTCCGGATCCCGCAACCCACAGATCTTCAACAGGGGGGGCGCCATGGCGAGGGCAAAGGCTGTCGCCCCTTTCTAGGATCAGACACCAAGACAGAGGGCAGTGGGAGAAGGCTGGCAAATTTTCAAAATTCGGGGCATCCCCCTACGGATCCACCCCAGTTGGTTTGTGATCTTGGTGCTTGCCACCGCGGCCTTCCAACAGCACTACAGCCTCACCCTCAAGGATCCGATGAGCGGCGCGGTGCTCTGGGGCCTGGGGTTGGTTACGGCAATGTTGCTGTTCGTTTCAGTGCTCCTGCACGAATTGGGCCACTCCCTGGTGGCCCTGGCCCAGGGGGTGGAGGTGCGCAGCATCACCTTGTTCCTGCTTGGCGGCGTGGCCAGCGTGGAGCGCGAGTGCAGCACCGCCCGCGGCGCCCTGCTGGTGGCAGCTGCTGGCCCTGCCGTAAGCCTGGTGCTGGGTGTGGGCCTGCTGGCAGCCACCCATCCAGCCGCCCATCTCTCGCCCCTGCTGGGCGCCATGGTGTCGGAGCTGGGCACCCTCAACATGGTGCTGGCCCTGTTCAACCTGCTGCCCGGCCTACCGCTGGATGGGGGCCTGATTGTGAAGGCCCTGGTGTGGCAGGCGAGCGGTAGCCAGCGGCGCGGCGTGGAGGTGGCCAACAGCTGCGGGCGCTTCCTTTCCCTGCTGGCGATTGGCATGGGCACCGTGCTGCTGCTGCGCGGAGGGGGCCTCAGCGGCGCCTGGTTGATGCTGCTGGGCTGGTTTGGACTTGGGGCCTCGCGCAATCAGCGCCAATTGCTAGCCCTGCAGCAAACCCTCAACGAATTAAAAGTACGGGATGCGGCTGGGCGGCGATTTCGGGTGCTTGAGGCGGCAGGTCGGTTGCGGGAACTAAGCCAGATGCGTGTCTCCCAAGCCAGCGAGGTCCACCAAGGCGACTGGCTGCTGGTGTGCGATCGCGGCCGCTGGCAGGGCTTCATCGACGACAAGCCGCTGCAACAACTGCCAGTGCAGCGTTGGGATACGGACAGCATCGGCGACCACATCCAACCGCTCTCGAGCCTGCCCTCCATCCGGGAGTCGGCACCGCTGTGGCAAGCGGTGCAGCAACTAGAAGCCAGCGGCCGCAACCGACTGCTGGTGCTAAGCCCCGCCGGACTCCCCTGCGGCACCATCGAACGCCCCGAGCTCGGAGAGGCGGTGCTTGCCAAGTTGGGGCTGCGCCTGCCCGCGCCCATGCTCGAGGCAGCTCGTCGCCAAGGTACTTATCCACTTGGCCTGGCCCTAGCCCAGGTGGTGCGCTCCATGGTGGCCTCTGGTGAAGCAAGCGAGGAGGGGCCAGCCAACGCCAGCCAGTAACTGGCCTCGGTCGCTGCAATCAGTTCCCATTCCTCGCTGCTGAGGGGGATGGTCCTGTTGCCGGCAGCAGACGCAGGCAGCTCAGCTTGGGCCGCTTGAATCAAACGCAGCTCTAGCTCAGCACGGTCTACGGGCAGAACTGGCAATTGGGGTGGCGGCCCGCCAAACACAAGTTTCCATAAATCGGCGGGGGGCTCCAAAAGAATCGAGCCGTGCTGCAGCAGGCAGCCGCGGCGCCAGAGCTGGGCGCTGCCAACCCGCTTGACGCCGCTGGCGTGCCCTAGATCGGCGGCCGTACTGGTGGCAAAGCAGCTGCTGGGTTGTGGGCTGGCGGCCTGCCGGCCTGGCTGTAACGGCAGGCCCAACGAGGCAAAGCAATTGACCAGCCAGGCGCATGCGCGGCCGTACGTCTGCAGACGCGACAGGGGGGGGTCCGGCCACACCAGGGCGTAGGTGAGCTCTCCGGCGTGGAGCACGGCACGGCCGCCACTGGGTCGCCGCACTAAATCGATCACCCCCGCCGCTGCCAGCGCCTGCCAATGGGGTTCTATGCAGCGCTGGTGAAACCCCAGCGACAGGGTCGGGCGCTGCCAGGAGTAGAGCCGAAAGGCCGGTGCCCGTTGGTCCAGCAGCAGGCTGTCTATCGCCATCTGCCTGGCTCCCGGATGGCAGCTGCTGGGCAGCAGCCGCATGGCTGGGAGGGGAGATGCTGGAGAGTGATCCATTGCGCCAGGTTGCCCGGATGTTGTGGAGCCTGTTGCCCTATCTGCCCCTTGGCCTGCTGGCGGGTCTGCTGTCAGGCGTGCTGGGCATTGGCGGTGGGCTGGTGTTTTCACCCCTATTGCTGCTAGCCGGACTTGATCCGCACCAGGCCCTGGCCACCAGCACCCTGGCGATCGTGCCCACCACCCTGGGTGGCACCTGGGCCCACCTGCGCAACCGCAGCCTTCCCTGGCGCGGGGGCTTGGCGATTGTGCTGGGGGCAGGCCTAGGTGCAGGCCTGTTCAGCCAGGTTGGGCTGGTGCTGCATGGCTGGATGTTGCTCGCAATGCAGGCGTTGATGTACGGAGGGCTGGCCTTGAGCTTTCGCTCCCCGTCTTCGCAGGCTGCCATCGATACCCCCAGCTTGAAGCTGGCGGGTTTGGCAGCCACGGGCATGGTCGCAGGCATGGCCACCGGCTTGCTCGGTCTCGGCGGTGGCCTGGTGATGGTTCCCCTGATGGTGCAGCTGATGCAGGTGCCAATTCACCTGGCAATCCGCTTCAGCACCCTGGCGGTGCTCACCTCGGCCTCAGTCGCCTCAACCACCTTCCTGCTGGATGGCCGAGCGCTACTGCCGATCGGGATGCTCCTAGGAGGCACAGCAGCTGTTGCCGCCCACTGGTCGGCCGCCAGACTGAATCGGGTCAGCGATGGTCAGCTGACCTGGCTGCTGCGGGCCTTAACTCTCATACTTGCGCTCGACAGCGGTCGCAGGGCCCTGGCACTACTGCTGAGCCGCCCCGGCTGAAAGTGGCGCCCAGAAGCCTCCGTCTAGCTCGTAGCCAAGCACCGCAGCCATTTGGGTTAAGCCCTGACGGCAACTCAAGCCGTGCAGTCGCGCCCAGGCGTCAAGGCTGAAAAGCCTGTGGGTGATCCAAAGTTCCAGGGACTCGGGGGCAAAACGGATGCCCTCCGTGCGGCTGAATTGGTGGGGCAGCACCATCGCCACGTGGCGGGTGAGTTGGCCGCCGCCACGCTCGAGCAACAGGGGCAGCCAAGGAGCTTCCGCATCGGCCCGTAGGGACCAAAGCCGCAACTCGGCAATTTCCGAAAGCTCCCGGGGGTCGTCGTCTGCACGGGGCCAATTGAAGTGAAGCTCCAGGGAACCAGCTTGCTGGACAAGGGCCTCAGGGCTAAGGCTGAACCAGGGCTGGAGAGCTGCAAGATCCAACTGGCGGATCTGGCTCTCGGAAATCTCCACAGGGGCCATCAAGAGCTGTGACAGCAGGGCGGGACAATCTGGACCGTAGCCACCTAAGGGCAAAGAATGGGGCGAATCCAGTTGCTTACTGCCCTCCCATGGTTTCCACTCTCAGCCAGGCCGAAGTGCTGATTGCCTTGGTGGTTGCTGCCCATGCGGGCGTGCTGGCCGTTCGCCTCTGCTTCAGCCTCTACAAAGCCTGAGAAGCTGGCTTTTGGTCCTTCCAAGCCTTACCCCTTGGCAAGTCGGGCCTGGCCAGCTAAAAGCGTCTAGGCCCCAGCGGGGTTTGATCCCTCGTTGCTCCCATGCCGCCTCTCGTCCCATCCAGTTATCAGGCCAGGCAAAATCTGCCCTTGCGGCGACAGGGAAAGCCGCTTTCTGGCGCGCATTCCAAGCCGGACTCGCTCCCCAAGCCTGCCTCTCAGCTCGATCCCCAGATAATTTCTGGCGGCGAAGCAGCCGCACTGCAAGCCCTCTCAAGTGAGCGGCAGGAATTGCTCTGCAGCGTGATCGGCCTGGCTCTCAAGGTTGGCCTTGTTGTGGTCGCTGGTGTCAGCCTGGTGCGCCTTGCCTCCGCCTATCAGGAGCGGATGGAGCGCCAGGGTGAGCTTTCGGCGGTGCTCGACCTTGAACGGGCCAAACTCTCTAAAGCACGTGAACGCTTTGACCATCTCTTCATGGTGGAAGGGGAGCAGCGGCTGATCCGCGAGCAAAACCAGTGGATTGCCCCCAATCGCCTGCGGGTGGTTTGGCAGCAGGCCAACCCGTAGGTTGGGGCCCCTGTCTCAACTCACTTGATGGCCGCAACAGCAGCCGCCGGAACGGTTTTGATCACCGGCACCACCTCAGGGGTGGGCCTCAATGCCGCCAATGCCCTCGCCAAACGCGGCTGGCATGTGGTTACGGCTAACCGTGATCCCGTTAAAGCCGCTGCTGCCGCAGCCAGCCTGGGGATTCCTCCAGATCAGCTCAGTCATCTGCGTTTTGACCTCGGCGATCTCGACAGCGTTCGGGTGGGAGTTGAAACTTTGGTGGCGTCCCTGGGACGCCCCTTGGACGCCCTGGTGGTTAATGCTGCCGTCTACAAACCGCGGCTAAAGCTGCCCGAGCGCTCCCCGCAGGGCTACGAAATATCGATGGCCACCAATCACCTGGGGCACTTTTTACTGATTCAGTTACTGCTGGGCGACTTGCAGCGCTCAAGCCACCCCTCGCGGCGAGTGGTGATTCTCGGCACTGTGACGGCCAACTCCAAGGAACTTGGTGGCAAGATTCCGATCCCAGCTCCAGCTGATCTCGGCGACTGTGCCGGCTTCAAGGCCGGCTTTAAGGCCCCTATCGCCATGGCCAATGGCAAGGCCTTCAAACCTGGCAAGGCCTACAAGGACAGCAAGCTCTGCAACATGATCACGACGCAGGAGCTGCATCGTCGCCTGCACGAAAGCACCGGCATCGTGTTCAGCTCGCTATATCCGGGCTGCGTTGCCGACTCGCCCCTTTTCCGCAGCACGCCGCGGGCGTTTCAGACAATTTTCCCTTGGTTCCAGAAAAATATCACCGGCGGATATGTAAGCCAGGCATTGGCAGGAGAGCGGGTTGGCCAGGTGGTGGCCGATCCAGATTTTTCCGCCTCAGGTGTGCACTGGAGCTGGGGCAACCGCCAAACCAAAGGCGGACAGCAATTCAGCCAGGAGCTCTCCGACAAGGCCAGCAACCCCGAAACGGCGCAGACCTTGTGGGAGGAATCAATGAAGCTGGTGGGGCTGGCGCCGGCCTAAAAGCGACGGCGGAAGGCATCGTCGCTGCGGCTTGATGCTTCTTCAGCGAGGCTCAATTTCCAGACGTTGCGGCTGAGGCGGCGGGCCTTGAGGCCGCCTCGCTCGACCGTTTCACTGGTGGGGCGGGCACCAAGCAGCTGACTCACCTCAGAAGTGCTGAGGGGTGCCCCAGTCTGGACGGCCAGCTGGGTGAGCTCGAGCCGTTGCCGCAAAGCAGCCAGATCGGCCTGGCCGCCGTCTTCGGCTTCAGACCAAAGCCAGGGCAGGTCGTGGGACGAACCGGCCATCTTCTGCATCAATCCCATACCGATGAAAGCCAGTGCTTGCTCCGGCTTGACTCCTTGGGCTGCTGCCTGAGCCATCCATTCAGGCATCGGAGCACTGTTGACAGCGTCTCCGGCGGGCATGGGTTCGGCCTGGGCAGCCTGGCTGCGAGTGGAGCTAGAAGCGGTGCGGCGGGTAGCCATGGACGTCCCTTGAACGTTGGCCGGACGGTACCGGCTCAGCCGCGATGGGCAAGGGGCAGGGGGCTTCAGGGTTAAGATCCAGCCGCAGCAAAGCCGATAAGAGGGCTAGCTGTTCGAAGGATTTTCCCTTGCCATCCCGCCTTCCCTCCCGAGACGAACTGGCGCTGCGCCGGCGTCGGGAGATGGCGCTTGGCTCAAGCACTAGTAGCGGCACCCAGATCACTGGCACCCGGGTGGGCAGCGACAGCTCGGGCGCCAGTTGTGTGATTACCACCGACAGCGAGGGCTCCCGGCTGGCACGCCAATCCAGCCATGTGCAGTCGATTGAGCTGCGCACATACGTATTTCTTGATTCGCTGCAGCCCCAGCTAGCTGCCTACATGGGCACGGTTAGCCAGGGCTTCCTGCCCATTCCCGGTGACGCCTGCTTGTGGCTGGAGGTATCGCCGGGCATGGCTGTGCACCGGGTTACCGACATAGCCCTCAAGGCCAGCACCGTGCGGCTTGGCCAGATGATCGTGGAGCGGGCCTTTGGCTCCTTGGCGCTCTACCACCGCGACCAGAGCAACGTTCTCCACTCCGGCGACGTGGTGCTCGAGGCCATCGGCAGCCGGGTGGAGCTCCGCAGCCGTTGCGAGGTCAGCTGGACCGAGATCATCCGGGCGATCACCCCTGACCACGCCGTGCTGATCAACCGTCAGAACCGGCGCGGGTCGATGATTCAAGCTGGGATGAGCATGTTCATCCTGGAAACCGAGCCCGCCGGTTACGTGCTGATCGCAGCCAATGAGGCAGAAAAATCCTCCAACATCACTGTGGTGGACGTGAAAGCCGTGGGTGCCTTCGGCCGTTTAACCCTGGCGGGGCGGGAGGGTGATGTGGAGGAGGCCGCCGCCGCCGCGATGCGGGCGATCAGTCACATCAACAACAAGGCCAGCTGATCCAGGGGCATGATCTGGCAGTTGAGCTACAGGCAGTTGAGCATTAGTTGTTCAGCTCCAGCAGATGGAGCAACTTCGGGGCAAGAGCCCGTGCTGCCTTGCCGCGGCTGCCGAGCTTGGCCTTGAGGTGGGGGCCCATCAGGGCGTAGGAGCAGCCTGCCTCGCGCACGTAAAAAAGGCTGTCGTAACCAGGGCCATGACCCTGGGGAGCGCGCAATATCTGGCCGCGGCAGATCCCCTCAGCCTCGGCCCTGGTGGTGCCGGATGGATCGGCCAGGGCCATGGCGCTGCGGAAGCTGGCTCCGCGATAAAGGCTGTCACCCAGTTCTTTCAACAGACGGTGAATCCGCTCGTGGTCGGTGGGGGCGTAGCGAGCCGAAAAAATACCCGGAGCTCCATCCAGTGCATCCACCTCGATGCCTGAGTCGTCGGCGAGGGCCCAGTGGCCGGTGATGCGGGCAACAGCCTCGGCTTTGAGACGGGCATTAGCGAGGTAGGTCGCTCCGGTTTCGTCAATATCGAGACCGGGCGGCTGGGGCAGGACATCCAGCTCAACCAGCTCAAGCATCGCGCCGATTTCGGCCACCTTGTGGGGGTTGCCACTGGCGACGACCAGGATCGGCATTCAGCAGGAATCGGGGCAAGTCATTGTCCCCCAATGAGGTGTCGATGTCGGGTCCAGCTTGCAAACACCGGACTCCTGGCTGTCATTTCCTGCAGCAGACCTACGGTTGATAGATGCCTTGGCCCCCGCGTGATTGGGTTCCAGGGGTAACGGATGGACCCAAGCCTGATTCTGCAGAACCTGGTCAGCCCACCGGTGCTGTTTTTTTTCCTTGGCGTGACCGCCGTACTGGTGGGATCGGATCTGGAAATCCCAGCCCCAATCCCAAAGCTGTTCTCCCTCTATTTGTTGCTCGCCATCGGATTCAAAGGTGGCTTGGAGCTGCAGCACAGCGGCCTCGGTGGCCAGGTGCTGCCCACAATCGCCGCCGCCATGGCGATGTCGCTACTGGTGCCGCTCTACAGCTACCTGGTGCTTAAAACCAGGCTGGATGGCTTTAACGCCGCCGCCATTGCCGCCACCTACGGATCGATCAGCGCGGTGACCTTCATCACCGCCGAGAGCTTTCTGGAAACCCAGAACCTGTCCTTCGATGGCTTCATGGTGGCTGCCCTGGCTCTGATGGAATCGCCGGCCATCATTGTGGGCCTGCTGCTGGTCAAATTGGCAGCCCCTAGCCAGCAAGGTGCGGGGCCGAAAATGGGCTGGAGCTCGGTGCTGCGGGAGTCATTTTTAAATAGCTCGGTATTTCTGCTGGTAGGCAGCCTGGCGATTGGCTTATTGGTTGCAGCATTTAGCCCAGCCAGCATCGACAAAATGCTGCCATTCACCGACAAACTTTTCTATGGAGCCCTCAGTTTCTTCCTGTTGGACATGGGGATCGTTGCGGCCCAGCGGATCCGAGATTTACGACAAGCGGGAGCCTTTCTGATCGGCTTTTCGGTGCTGATGCCACTTTTCAATGCCCTAGTAGGCACCCTGATCGCTCGAGGCTTGGGCCTTGGACCTGGTAATGCCCTGCTGTTTGTGGTGCTGTGCGCTAGCGCCTCCTACATCGCGGTACCAGCAGCCATGCGAATGACAGTGCCTCAGGCTAATCCCAGTTTGTATATATCGACAGCCCTGGGAGTCACCTTTCCCTTCAACATCATTGTTGGCATTCCCCTATACATGGCCATGATTAACGCCCTGCTTCCCGCTGCCGGATAAATCAATGAAACGCCTCGAACTGATCCTCAGCGAGCGGGAGTTGGATGCGGTGATCCAGGCAATGGAAACCGTGGGTGTGCCCGGTTATTCCGTCGTCAGGCACGTCACCGGCAAGGGTCCGCATGGCTCGGTGTCCGAGGGCATGGAGTTCAGCGGTCTAGGCGCCAATGCCCATGTGATCGTGTTCTGCGAAGCGGATTTGCTGAATGCACTACGTGCAGCACTTCGCCCCCTTTTGACTTACTACGGCGGAGTGGCGTACGTCACAGACGCCGAGGCCCTCTAGTTGCTGGGCAAGCAAATTTTGATCAAAACGGGAGTAGCTGGGGCGAAATCACTTGCCAGCACTACAACGGCAAGCATTGCCTAACGTTTTGTGATGCACTGATCAGCCTGCCTTATCTAAAGGCGACGCAACAGTGATGGTCGGTTCCGGCCAAATGGCTTGACGGGGGGTTTGGCTGCCGACCATGGTTGCGAGCGAACATTCAACCCCACCTCCACCAGGAGCAGGTAATGGCAACTGAATCCATGGGCATCGCCCTCGGCATGATCGAAACTCGGGGGCTGGTGCCCGCGATCGAGGCGGCTGACGCCATGACCAAGGCCGCCGAAGTGCGCCTTATCGGTCGTGAGTTCGTCGGTGGCGGCTACGTCACCGTGATGGTCCGCGGTGAAACCGGCGCCGTCAACGCAGCTGTGCGCGCCGGGGCCGATGCCTGCGAGCGCGTGGGCGACGGCCTTGTGGCCGCGCACATCATTGCTCGCCCCCACCGCGAAGTGGAGCCTGCCCTGGGCAACGGCAACTACGCCGGTCAGAAGGACTGAGTTGACCAACGTCTGAGGCGTTAACCAACCCATTTCCCTTACCGACCCAACCGGAGAATCATTCATGGCTAAGAAGTACGAATCCGGGGTTAAGGAGTACCGCGACACGTATTGGACTCCTGATTACATCCCCCTCGACACCGATCTGCTGGCCTGCTTCAAATGCACCGGCCAGGAAGGCGTCCCCCGCGAAGAAGTTGCCGCTGCTGTGGCCGCTGAATCCTCAACCGGCACCTGGTCCGCCGTGTGGTCCGAGCTCCTCACCGACCTCGACTTCTACAAAGGCCGTTGCTACCGCATCGAAGACGTTCCTGGCGACAAGGAAGCCTTCTATGCCTTCATTGCCTATCCCCTCGACCTGTTCGAAGAAGGCTCCATCACCAACGTGCTGACCTCCTTGGTCGGCAACGTGTTCGGCTTCAAGGCCCTGCGCCACCTGCGTCTGGAAGACATCCGCTTCCCGATGGCGTTCATCAAGACCTGCATGGGTCCCCCGAACGGCATCGTGGTTGAGCGCGACCGTATGAACAAGTACGGCCGTCCTCTCCTGGGCTGCACCATCAAGCCGAAGCTCGGCCTGAGCGGTAAGAACTATGGCCGGGTTGTCTATGAGTGCCTACGCGGCGGTCTGGACTTCACCAAGGACGACGAAAACATCAACTCCCAACCTTTCCAGCGTTGGCAGAACCGTTTCGAGTTCGTTGCTGAAGCAACCAACTTGGCGCAACAGGAAACCGGCGAGAAGAAGGGGCATTACCTCAACTGCACCGCTGCAACTCCTGAAGAGATGTATGAGCGCGCCGAGTTCGCTAAAGAACTGGGCCAGCCCATCATCATGCACGACTACATCACGGGAGGCTTCACCGCTAACACCGGTCTTGCCAAGTGGTGCCGTAAGAACGGCATGCTGCTGCACATTCACCGTGCAATGCACGCTGTGATTGACCGCCATCCCAAGCACGGTATCCACTTCCGAGTGCTGGCCAAGTGCCTGCGTCTCTCCGGTGGTGACCAGCTGCACACCGGCACGGTGGTCGGCAAGCTGGAGGGCGACCGCCAGTCGACCCTCGGCTATATCGACCAACTGCGTGAATCCTTCGTCCCCGAAGATCGCAGCCGCGGCAACTTCTTCGACCAAGACTGGGGCTCCATGGGCGGCGTGTTCGCCGTGGCTTCCGGCGGTATCCACTGCTGGCACATGCCCGCACTTGTTGCAATTTTTGGCGACGACTCGGTGCTGCAGTTCGGTGGTGGTACCCACGGTCACCCCTGGGGTTCGGCTGCTGGTGCTGCTGCTAACCGCGTGGCTCTCGAAGCCTGCGTCAAAGCCCGTAACGCCGGTCGTGAAATCGAGCGCGAAGGCCGCGACATCCTTCTGGAAGCAGCGAAGCACAGCCCTGAGCTAGCTATCGCCCTGGAGACCTGGAAGGAAATCAAGTTCGAGTTCGACACCGTCGACAAGCTCGACACCTGAAATCGCCAGTCTGAGATGGTGAGTGGGGCAGGCAACTTGCCTACTCACCTCCCAGAACGGAATATTCAGATCTAGAGATTAAATTAATCTCTACGAACGAGATTAAGAGCCTTTCATACAAGGTTCAAACATTCCATCCACACAAGGATCCCCATGCCTTTCAAGAGCACCGTGGGTGACTACCAAACAGTCGCCACCCTGGAGACATTCGGCTTCCTGCCGCCGATGACCCAGGACGAGATCTACGACCAAATCGCTTATATCATTGCCCAGGGTTGGAGCCCGCTCGTTGAGCATGTCCATCCCAGCAACTCCATGGTTACCTACTGGTCCTATTGGAAGCTGCCCTTCTTTGGCGAGAAGGATCTGGGTGTGATCGTGAACGAGCTTGAGTCTTGTCACCGCGCCTACCCCGACCACCACGTTCGCTTGGTGGGCTACGACGCTTATACCCAAAGCCAGGGTTCCTGCTTCGTGGTTTTCGAAGGACGCTGATCCCAGCCCTTCCGGGGCTCGAGCCATTGGCCTGGGCCCCAACCCCTTTCCCCTGCTGGCTAGTTCGCGCTGCGGACTGGTCGGCACCTTTTCAGATATTCCATTCGACGGGCGGACATGGCCAGCACATCCAGCCGGGAAGCAGCTTTGGAGCGCCGCAGGGCTCTCACCAACGGCGGCAAAAAAGCCGCCAGCCGGTTCACCTCCGGTGCGAGCCGTGTGCGCTCGGTTGAAGACGCTCGCCCCACCCGCACAGCCGCAGCGCAGGAGTCCTCAGCATCGGTGGCCAAGGCGGCTCCAGTTGCTGCCCCGGCTGTGAACGCCCGGGCTGCTGCCTCTCACCGCAGCCTTGCTGCACCTACCGGCTCCAGCCGGACCACCCAGGCCCGTCCAATCGCAAATCCCAGTAGAGATTTGGTGCTTGCCCGACGGGAAGCCCTTTCCAAGCGCGGCAAACGTGCCGACACCTCCAGCGACCGCACTCGCACGGACCTGGCAAAAATTGCACCCATAGTCCAGGCACCTGCAGCGGAAGCCAAGTGCAAGTGCCAGGGCGAGAATGCTGCTGCACCGGCCCTTATGAGCCTCAGTAACCGCACTAGTCAAACAAGCGCAAGTAGTGGCGATCGCCGTGCCACAGCCAAGCGCCTCTCTCAACTGGATCCCAGCAGGGCCCTTGTGCTTGCCCGGAGAGAAGCTCTCTCGAAGCGTGGCAAGTCAGCTAACGCGCCCAAGAGCACAACAGCCGCTTCGGTATCCCGCCAGGGCAATCCTGATATGAGCGCCCGCGAACTTTCCCAGAAGGTGCGTGAACTGCGGGCCAAGGTTGGCAGTGCTGGTTCCAGCAGAGCCGGCGGCACCCGCCCCTCCGGCCCAAACCGCCACGGCGCCAAACAGGCAGCCGCCGCAGAAGCGCACTGGAAGGTAGGCGTTAGCGAAACCAGCTCTGGTCAGGTGGTTACTGGAACCCAGGCAAATCGCTCAGAGAAAACCACTGGTAACGAAGCAGCTACCTGCCGCGCCATTACGGGCACCGAATATCTCGGCGCCGAGGTGTTCCAGGCCTTCTGCCAGAGCGGTCCAGTGACAAGTCAACCTGCCAAGGTGCGAGTTAGCGCCACTACCCATGGCAACCGGGTCACTGGTAATGAGGTCGGTCGCTCTGAAAAGGTGACTGGCGATGAGCCCGGTACCTGCAAGAACGTCACCGGAACCGAATACGTTTCCGCCAATCAGTCAGCAGCCTTCTGCGGCACCTCCAGCCCGAGCCCTAGCCCCCGCAAGGTTGGGCGCAGCCAGACCCAGGGCGGCCAGGCTGTATCCGGTGTGATGGTTGGTCGCTCAAGCCTTGTCACTGGTGACGAACCCGGCTCGGGTAAACAACTCACCGGCTCCCAGTACATATCCGATCAAGGCCAGGTGACCGGACGAGCTCCTACCAAGGTTGCAAGCTTGCATACCCTTCGGGGCACGGGCATCACCGGCACCCATGTGGGCCGCAGCGAGCATGTCACCGGTGATGAGCCCGGCAGCTGCCGCCTGGTAACTGGTGATGAATACGTCGGCAGCCAGCAATACGCCGATTTCTGCGGCAGCAAGCCCGAGCCGGAGGCGGCCAAGGTGGGCTTCAGCGTCACCAATCGGGCCCAGATCGTCAGCGGTACCCACACTGGTCGCTCCTCCAATGTCACCGGTGATGAGCCCGGCACCTGCAAGGTCGTAACCGGCACGCCCTACGCCGGCCTTGAGCAGGCAGGGGACTTTTGCAACAGCAAGTCCGTCGCCGAAATCCGTCAGCGCACTCCGGTGCGGGGCTCTAACCGCATGAGTGGCATACAGCCAGGCATTGGTGGTGTTCTCACCGGTGCCGGCCGCGGGGCCTGCGAAGCCGTCACAGGCACTCCCTATATAGGTGGGGATCAACTCGCCAAGGTCTGCGGTGCCGCCGCAGCCCAAGACTCCGACTTCCCCCAACCCCTGGCGGGCAGCCAGCCCTGGCAGCAATTCAGCATTCAATCCCCGGCTCGCTCAGCCCAGCTGGGGCGAGAACCAGCAGGGGCCGTAACCGGCACCAGCTACGAGCAGGGCAGCAGGATTACCGGCCCTTTTGACTTGGCCGGTGACATGGTCACCGGCACCGAGCAATTCCGCTTCGACCGTCGCGGCAGCAGCCACATCGCCCGGGGGCCCATTGAGGTTCCTGTGAGCGTTGACGAGGATGCCCGTCCAACCTCCAGGGTTACCGGCGAAGGCATCTCTGCTGGCTTGAAGATCACTGGTGATGACTGGGATCGGGGTGATCGGGTCACCGGCACGGAAGGAGTGTCGGCCCGGCGCCGCAACCCCACTCGGCCAGGCTCTAAGACCTCGATGCCCGCAGCTCTCCAGCCGAAGCGCAACGAGGAGCGTCCCGAGCCTGTCAGCCGTGTCACCGGTTCTAGCGGCAACACCACGGCCGGTTCTCTGATCACGGTTTCCGGCGGCGCCCGCGGTTGATCTCCTGATGCCCCGACGCCCTCTCGCCACTGCTTATCGCCCGCTGGCTCCTACGGCTCCCCGCCGTCGGCCCGGCACAGCTGCCGCGAGCGAGCTAGTGGCGACTGGCTTGCATCCGCTTAGCGATGGCCAGCTCAACGGGGTCCTGAGGGCCTACGAAGATCAGGTCAAAGGGGCATTTGATCGCATTGTGTCCTTGCTCAAGCGCCTTTCAGCCCTGCAGCACGAGGCTGATTTCATTGAGCAGGCCCAGCGGCTGGCCAGGGCAGAACTGGGCTTTGAGTTGCCGCTGCCCATCCTCGAGAAGGCCTGGGTAAGCCAGCTCGACATGCGCACTTTGTTCGCTTGGTGTGTATTTGAAACCTACGAACAAACTAGCGACGCCTTCTTTCAACACGACCCCTTGGGAGGCAAGCCCGGTAGTCCAGCAGCCGAAGCCTTCAATGAGTTTCTACTGTCCTGTGGATTCCACCTACTAGACGCAACCCCTTGCGCTGACGGGCGTCTAGCCCACGCCATGGCCTATGCCCTGAGAATTCCATTCAGTTCGGTGCGTCGGCGCTCCCATGCTGGTGCCCTATTTGACGTCGAAAACACGGTCAACCGCTGGGTCAAAACTGAACATCGCCGCTACCGGGAAGGTCAGCCCAATTCGGCGCACGATGACACTCGTTACCTCAAGGTGGTGCTTTACCACTTCAGCTCAAAAGATCCACTGCATGAGGGCTGTGCTGCCCACGGCAGCGATGACGCCTTGGCCGCCTCCTGTGGCCTAGCCCGGCTCAAGGATTTCCAGCAGGCCGTTGAAAACAGCTTCTGCTGTGGTGCCTCAGTAGATCTGTTGCTACTCGGCATCGACACCGACACCGACACGATTCGTGTGCATGTGCCGGGCATTGATGGCAGCACCAACCTGGAGAGCTGGTTGGATGCAAAAGCGGCCTATGAGGCCACCCGCCATCTCAATGCGGTTGAGGGCCGGGCCCGCATTCAATCGCTGGTGGAGCAGGCAGCGGCCAGCAGTCCCGACCCGGGCATGGTGAAGCTGATAGCCCGCCTGATCGAGAACAACATCTCCCAGATTGACTATGTGCGTCAGTACCACCGGGGCAGCTACGGCGATGCTGGCCATGCGGAGCGCTTTATCGGTGTGGGCATAGGCTTCAAGGAGATCCATCTGCGCAACCTCACTTACTTCGCCTATATGGACACGGTGGAGGAGGGAGCACCCGATTTAGATGTAGGCATCAAGATTTTCAAGGGTTTGAACGTTTCTCGGGGCCTGCCTGTGCCAGTGGTGGTGCGCTTTGACTACAACGGCAAGGTGCCTGGGGCGAGGCAACGAGCCATCCGCAATTGCCAGCGGGTGCAAGCAGCCATGGAAAACCGCTATCCCGAGCTATTTGAACAGGGTCTGTTGCATGCCCTGCTCACCGTGCGGGACCAAGACCGTCACACCCCAGCTGAAGCTGTAGGTTCCACCATCACATTCGCGAGCGGAGGAGGGCACTGACATGTTGATTTGCAAGGTGGTAAAACCACTGGTGTCCACTAATCGCATCCCAGATTTTGAGCACAAGCACCTGCAGGTGGTGCTCGATGGCAGCACTCAGAAAGTGGCAGTTGATGCCGTGGGCTGCGTGCCAGGCGACTGGGTGATCTGCGTCGGCAGCTCAGCTGCGCGCGAGGCCGCTGGCAGCAAGTCGTACCCGAGCGATCTAACGATCGTGGGAATCATTGACCACTGGGATCCTGATGCTGGCAAGCCGCAAGTTCTGCCAGGAGGTGCTGGCTAATGGAAATCATGCAGGTCACCGGCTCTCTGGTTTGCAGCCAGCGGGTTGCTGGATTAGATCACTCCAATCTGCGCGTGTTGCGCACCGCCAAGGGCAAGCTGAGCGTTGCCGTCGACCCAGTCGGTGCATCCCCAGGTAACTGGGTATTCACCGCCAGTGGCTCTGCCGCCCGTTTTGCTTGCGGTAATCCCGAGGTGCAGACCGATCTCACGATCGGCGGAATCATTGATTTCTGGGAGCCCGATGGCTAGGCGGCCCGGGTAGCTAGCTGCCCGAGCGACCTGTCATCACTCCAGCCCCCATACTCCTGAGCCATGGCCACCCCAACCCCTAAATCCACCACCAGCGGACCTGTTGCTGCCAAATCCGCACCCGCGGTAGCGGCAGCTAGCTCCACACCGGTGGCTGCAGAGGCGGCGGCCAGCTCGACCCCACCTGCAGCGGCCCCCAAGGCCCTGCCGGCGGCGGCAGCCCAGCCCCCTGCGGCGAAAGCCGTAGCCAAGCCAGCTGCTTCGACAGCGCGCCGTGCTTCCAGCACGACTCGCCGCTCTAGCGCCAGCTCAACCGGCCCCCGTACCGGTGCCGGCAAGGGCGCCGGCACCACCCCCCCAACCACTCCTTCGCGCAGCAACGCCATGGCTCCTTCCATTCAGGGCATCGCCCTCGGCATGATCGAAACCCGTGGCCTGGTGCCGGCGATCGAAGCCGCAGACGCCATGACCAAGGCCGCTGAAGTGACCCTGATCGCCCGTGAGTTCGTTGGCGGCGGCTACGTCACCGTGATGGTGCGTGGCGAAACAGGTGCGGTGAATGCAGCAGTGCGTGCCGGCGCTGATGCCTGTGAGCGCGTCGGTGACGGCCTGGTTGCTGCCCACATCATCGCGCGTCCCCACAGCGAAGTTGAGCCTGCCCTGATCGCAACTGCTGCCACCCGTCGCCTCTGATGGCCATGGGCGCCGTTCATCCGCGCGTCCTGGGTTACCTCGGCCGCGCCCTGAGCTTGGAATTTTCCGCAGTTCAGCAGTACATGACCCAGGCCTCCCTAGTGGAGCTCTGGGGAGATGTTGATTCGGCTACCCGGTTTCGACGCGAAACGGTGGAAGAAATGCAGCATGCTGAACGCCTCGTGCAGCGCATGCTTGCTCTGGGGGTGGCTCCTGCCGCATCCCAGTTGAGGCCCGTTGCCCATGCCGCCGATCTAGTCGGACTGCTCCGGCTCAATTTGGCCCTCGAAAACGACCTCATCCATCACTATGCCGAGGCAGTTCGCTTTTGCGTTTTGGTGGGTGATGGCGCTAACGAAGCCCTGTTCAGGAGTCTCTGGAAAGACGAACAGCACCACGGCGAAGATCTGGGGGCCTGGCTGCGCAGCCTTGGCTCCAGCCCCAACCCCTTGATGGACCGGGCCACCTTCTGAGCCGACTAACGCCCATCCCCCCTTGTTCGCCCCACCCCTGCCACTTTCGATCCAGCTGGCCTGGTTGATCCCCCTCTATGGGTTCAGCGGCATGGTTTTATCCCTGCCGTGGGCTGCTGGCTGGATCAAGCGTCACGGTCCTCGCCCTGCGGCCTATCTAAACCTGATCGTCACGCTGCTGGCTGTGGTGCATGGCACCTTGATCCTGCAGCAGGTATGGCTGCTCGGTCCTCAGCACATCGAGATCCCTTGGTTTCAGGCTGCCGATCTCGACCTGCGCATTGGCTTCGACCTATCCCTGACCAATCTGGCCGCCCTTGAGCTGGTGACCGGACTGAGCTTGGTGGGTCAGGTATTTGCCCTGGGCTACCTGGATAAGGAGTGGGCCCTGGCCAGGTTTTATGCCTTGGTGGGCTTCTTTGAAGGCGCCCTTGCCGGAGTTGTACTGAGCAGCAATCTGTTCATGAGCTATTTCCTGTTGGAAATGCTCACTCTTTCCACCTATCTGCTGGTGGGGTTCTGGTACGCCCAACCACTGGTCGTTACGGCGGCCAGAGACGCCTTTTTGACCAAGCGGGTTGGCGATGTATTACTGCTGATGGGCGTAGTCGCTCTCTCAGCCTGGGCTGGCTCGATGGAATTCGACGACCTTTATGTGTGGGCAGCTGAATCCCATGCCAGTGGTTCGCTGACCCCGCTTGCGGGCACCCTGCTCGGGCTGGGCCTGATTGCTGGACCCATGGGTAAGTGCGCCCAGTTCCCGATGCACCTCTGGCTTGATGAGGCCATGGAGGGTCCAAACCCAGCCTCAATTCTGCGCAACTCCGTAGTCGTTACCGCTGGAGCCCTTGTGCTGCTCAAGGTGATGCCGCTGCTGCGGTTTTCACCGCTGGCGGTTGATGTGTTGCTGGTGGTGGGCACAATCAGCGCCTTGGCTGGCGCCTTGGTGGCGATCGCCCAAGTGGATATCAAGCGGGCCTTCTCCTACTCCACAACCTCCTATCTGGGCCTGGTATTCATTGCAATCGCCCTGCAACAGCCGGCTATTGCCCTGTTGCTGTTGTTTGCCCATGGCCTCGCCAAGGCCCTGCTGTTCATGAGTGTGGGCAGCGTTATTGCCACCACCAACTGCCAGGACCTCACCGAGCTGGGTGGCCTGGGCTCCCGCATGCCTGCCACCACTACCGCCTACCTAGTGGGGGGAGCGGGCCTGGTGGGTTTGCTGCCCCTTGGCTGCTTCTGGTGCTTCGGCCTGCTGGTGGAGGCGCTAGGCCGCACTGCACCATTTTTTGCTGCTGTTGTGCTGATCACCAATGCCCTAACAGCCTTCAACCTCACCCGGGTATTCCGGCAGGTGTTTATGGGAGCGCCCCTGCCAAAAACCAAGCGGGCCCCTGAGGTCAACTGGCTGATGGCCCTACCAATGGTGAGTTTGACCGTGCTGGTAGCCCTCCTGCCAGCCTTGATGGCACGGATAGATTCGGTGCCGGGCCTTGCCTCCTTCCCCCTGCCCCTCGCCACTGCTGTGGTGGCAAGCGGCGTGGCAGGAGTAATAGGCGGCTGCCTGGCGCCCCTGCACAAGTTCTGGTCCCGATCGATGTTCCAGCCCCTGCGGTTGCTCCAGGATCTGCTGGCCTACGACTTTTACACCGAGCGCATCTACAGGGTGACGATTGTGGCGGCGGTGGCTGGCCTGGCACGATTTAGCAACTGGATCGACCAGGCCCTGGTAAGTGGCTTTGTTAATGGCATCGGCAGGCTTTCCCTGGCGAGCGCCGAAGGGCTGAAGCTCTCGGTGAGCGGCCAGCTGCAGACCTACGTCCTAACGGTCCTATTGGCGATTGTGCTGCTGCTCACCTCGCTGCAGTGGTTGCACGGATGAGGAGCGCCTGATGCTGAGCCTGCTGCTACTTATTCCTCTGCTGGGTGCTCTTGCCCTGGCCCTATGGCCCGGCAACCCCTCGCCCGGACGTATGCGCACCGTGGCCCTGGTGGTGTTGGGCCTGCAATTGATTTGGAGCCTGCTGGTGCTGCTCCGCTTCGACACAGGCCTCAGTGGCATGCAGCTGCAGGAGTCATTTGTCTGGGTAGGCAGCATCGGCCTCGACTACCGGCTCGGGGTCGATGGCTTGTCAATGCCGCTGGTGCTGATCAATTGTGCCCTCACCTTGGTTTCAGCGATCTGCACCCGGGACATCAACCAGCGGCCCCGCATCTACTTCGCCCTGTTGCTGGTTATCAGTGGAGCGGTCAACGGTGCGTTCTTAGCCGAAAACCTGCTGCTGTTTTTCCTGTTCTATGAGCTGGAGCTGATCCCGCTCTGGTTTCTGATCAGCATCTGGGGTGGCGCCAACCGGGCCTACGCGGCCACAAAGTTTCTGATTTTTACAGCGGTGTCGGGGATGCTGATTCTCGGCGCCTTCCTAGGCCTGGCCCTATTAACCGGCAGTGTGGATTTCAGCCTCACCCCTGTCACCAGTGAAAGGCTGGCGATGGGAGGACAGCTGGTGCTGCTCGGCGCACTGCTGGTGGGATTCGGCATCAAGGTGCCCCTATTCCCCTTCCACAACTGGCTGCCCGATGCCCACACCCAGGCATCTACTCCAGTGTCAGTGCTGCTGGCAGGGGTGCTGCTCAAGCTGGGTACCTACGGTTTGCTGCGCTTCTGCATGGGTCTTTTCCCGGAGGCCTGGGCCCTGCTGGCGCCAGGATTGGCCATCTGGGCAGCCGTTTCTGTGCTGTTTGGCTCCCTGGCAGCGATCGCCCAGCAGGACATGAAGCGGATGGTGGCCTATAGCTCCGTGGGTCACATGGGCTACATCCTGCTAGCTGCTGCGGCGGCCACACCGGTAGCCCTGCTCGGGGCGGTTTTCCAGATGGTTAGCCACGGCCTGATTTCAGCCCTGCTATTTCTGCTGGTGGGCATTGTGTATCGCAAGACGGGCACCCGGGATCTTTCGGTGCTGCATGGTCTGCTCAACCCTGAACGGGGTCTGCCTTTCACAGGCACGCTGATGATTTTGGGGGTGATGGCCAGTGCCGGTATGCCTGGCATGGCCGGCTTCATTTCGGAGTTCATGGTGTTCCGCGGCAGCATCACAGCCTTCCCCCTGGCGACCTTGCTTTCAATGGTTGGTTCGGGCCTTACGGCGGTTTATTTTCTATTGCTGGTTAATCGCGCCTTCTTTGGCCGCCTGGCCGTGACACCGGCCACCGACTCGGTGGCCGACGGTCGCCTCGATGTGCGCTTGGCCGCCGTGGCGCCCCGCGAAACCATCCCGGCAATGGGTCTGGCCTTTGCCGTAGTGGCCATCGGGCTGCTGCCCTCGGGCCTCGGCAAGTTGAGTGAGGCTGCCTCCACCTCCATGGCCCAACTGCCAGCTCTGGTGGCGGCAATGCAACTAGCTGCCCTGCATCCGTGGGGGGTGGGCTGATGCCAATCATCTCGGCCGAACTTGTCCACGCTGGGGGTAGGCCTGCTGCCCTAGAACTCGAACAGCAGCTACTCAGCGGCCACACCCTGCTCAGCGAATCCGCAGACCACCTAATCGAGGTGGTGGATGTGCTCAAGAGCTACGGAGAGGTGCTGGATGCTTACAGCATCAACCTGATCTTCCAAGCCGAGCAGCAGTTCCTGCTGCCCTTTCCACTGTTCAAATACCTTGACGGTGACAAAAATCCGGCCAAGATTTGGCGCCACCTAATCCACGACCGGATCAACTTCGAATACGCCGAATACTGCATGAAGGCCATGCTCTGGCATGGCACCGGCGGACTTGATGCCTATCTGGATTCCGATGCGTTTGCGGCTAACTGCGCAGCGATCATTCGCCGCAAGACCCGACTTGATCCCTTGCTGGCCTTGCTTAATCCCCTGTTCAAGGGCTTCCTGCCCGAGCTGATTCGTAGCGCGGCCACTACCCACGCCCTTGGTCAGTTTTGGAGGGTCATGAGCGATCTTTTCATCGATCTGGCCGTGGCTGAGGCAGATGGCAGGGTGGGGTCTATTGAAGCTGTAGTCGAATTCATCAAGGACGGACTTGTCGCCGCCGCTGCTAACCCGATCACCTACGGAGTGGAGGTTGACGGCGAACACTTCTGGGTGCTGCCTCCGGAGGCCGGTCTCACCTTCCTGGTGGATGTGGCAGTGCCCTACGTGGAGGCTGTATTTCTGCGGGGCATGCCGTTTCTGGGCACGGTTAGCTTCAATGCCCAGGCCCAGCAGATCTCACCGGATCAGGCGCAGTTTGCCTATGGCGCCCTATTTGCCGACCCCCTACCGAGCATGGGCGCCGGCATTCCACCCAGCCTGCTGATGCAAGACATGTTCCGGCATCTGCCGGAGCGGTTGCACCAGTGGTATCGCGAGCGCACTCGGGGGGAGGGAGATGTGCGGGTGAAAATCTGCATGAGCTTCCAGAAGTCGATGTTTTGTGTCACCAATGCGGCGATACGTGGCACCTTCCCCCAGCCGCTCAACAGCAGCGAACCAGCAGCCCAGGCAGCAAATCGCGCCTATGCCGCCGCCTGGGCTGCCCGGCTGGCCACTGCCCGTACAGATTGCCTGGACTGAGCTTGCCTTGACTGATCCTGCCTTGGCTAAGCCGCCCAAAATGACCTGTTCTAGCTTCAAGTAATGGACCAACCCTGGACCCCGCGCCCCAAACCCGAGCAGGCCGAAAGGCTTGAGCGGCGTGTTGAATTCAGCGACTACGCCACCACCAGAGACTTTCTGGAGCGGCTCAATGCCCTCTGCGAGACTGAGCAACGCTTCCCCGATATCAGCTTCGGGCGTACCTACGTGAACCTGACGCTGCGTGCCGAAACCGAAGACGGCCCAATCGAAGCAGCGGACTGGGCCTTCACAGCAGCCATTGATGCTCTGGTCTGTTGACACTCCCAGCCCCGGGCAACGACACGGTGATTGATCTTCAGGCGGCCTATGAAGGAGCCGGCATTCAGGCGATGCTCGATCAACTCGACCTGGAGCTGATCGGTCTACGGCCGGTGAAGGCGCGCATCCGAGAAATCGCTGCCTTACTGGTGGTCGACAGGGCCAGGCAGCAGGTGGGGCTAGAGACCAAGCCGCCAAGCCTGCACATGTCATTTACGGGGCGACCGGGCACGGGCAAAACCACAGTTGCCGCCAGGATGAGCAAAATCCTGCACGGACTCGGCTACGTGCGTAAAGGCCATGTGGTGACCGCTACGCGCGACGATCTGGTGGGGCAATACATCGGCCACACCGCGCCAAAAACCCGGGAGATGCTCAAGAAGGCAATGGGCGGTGTGCTGTTCATCGATGAGGCTTATTACCTCTATCGACCAGAAAATGAAAGGGATTACGGCGCCGAAGCCATCGAAATCTTGCTGCAGGTGATGGAGAGCAATCGCGACGACTTGGTAGTAATTTTTGCGGGCTATAAGGAGCGAATGGATATTTTTTATCAATCTAATCCAGGGCTCTCGTCCCGGGTGGCAAACCATATTGATTTTCCTGACTACAGCGCCGAGGAACTGCTTGCTATTGCCCAATTGGTGCTAGCTGCCGAGAACTACCGCTTCAGCGAGGAGGCCACTGCAGCCTTCGCCGACTACATCCACCGGCGTATGCAGCTGCCCTTCTTCGCCAATGCTCGCTCGATCCGTAACGCCATCGATAGAGCCCGGATGCGCCAGGCCAACCGCCTATTCAGCCGCCTCGGCAGCCCCCTAACCAAACTCGATCTGATGACGATCGAGGCTGAAGATATCACGGCCAGCCGTGTATTTGACGGTGAAGTAGAGGGACTAGACCCATCTCGTCCGCTCACCTAAACTTGAGTCTGATTTGATCGCCCCATGTCCCTGACACGCCGTACCGCAGCCGGATTCGCCCTGGGAGTGGCCCTTTGGGGCGGCAGCGCCGTCGCTGCCCCCACCTGCACCTTTCTGCAACCGGTTGGGGGAAATGGCAGCTCACCGATCGTGTCCAAGTCGGTCGGACGGGGCAAATTGATCGGTAAGACCAACTGGAACACCGATTTCTTCATCACCCAGCCCTACACCAGCTTCAAGTTTTTCTTCACGGCTAACTCCTCAGATGCCCAAGCCCAATACCCAGTGGAGGGCAATATGAAGTTCAGCGATGGCTCAAGTCTGCAGATGTTCAATACTCTGATGAATCCCCCGATGGGCACAGGCAAAATGTTTGGCCCCTTTGCAAGCGTGCCCGGCAAGCAGGCAACCCAAATGAATTTCAAGGTAGGGGCAAGCAATGATCCCGCTGCCCTGGGATTCAGTTATAGGATTTCAGTGCAGGGTTGCCGCTGAATTCAATGTAATTAAGCAAGTGTTTAACGACGCTTGCGGGAATCAATCTGCAGCAGGTCTCGCACCTGCTGCACTTGGCGCGAAAGGACCGGATCGCTATTGAGTTTGCGGTCTATTTGCTCAACGGCATACATAACCGTGGAGTGGTCCTTGCCACCAAAAGCTTCACCGATGCGCGGCAGGCTCAAATTGGTGCTCTGGCGCATCAAATACATCCCCACCTGGCGGGCCTGGCTGACTGCTCGCTTGCGGCTAGCGCTGCGCATCTCTTCGACGCCCACACCGAACACCTCGGCGACCTTCTCGATTACCTGGACCGGCTTTACCTCCACATCGCTACCACCGGGATCGAGCATGGGGGCCACCGATTCCACCGTCATCGGCAGGCCTGTGATCGAGGCGAAGGCCACCGCCCGGGTGAGAGCCCCCTCGAGCTCACGGATGTTGGAGGTGAAACGGCCGGCGATGAACTGGATCAGGTCACGGGGCAGCACCATCTGTTCCTGCTCTGCCTTCTTGTGCAGGATCGCCATGCGGGTTTCCAGATCCGGAACCTGGATGTCGGCAATGAGGCCCATCGAGAAGCGGGAAATCAGCCGCTCCTGCAGCCGGGGGATCTGGCTGGGGGGACGATCGGAGGCAATCACGATTTGGCGGCCCGCCTCGTGCAGGGCGTTGAAGGTGTGGAAAAACTCCTCCTGGGTGTATTCCTTGCCCTCAATGAACTGAATGTCGTCCACCAGGATCAGATCGGCGGCGCGGTAGCGGTCGCGGAAGGCCTGCATGCCGTCCTTGCGGATCGCCTGGATCAGGTCGTTGGTGAAGGTTTCGGTGCTCACATAAAACACCCGCGCATCTGGGTTGATCTCCAGCCGGTAGTGGCCGATCGCCTGCATCAAGTGGGTTTTGCCTAGCCCCACGCCACCGCACAGGAACAGGGGGTTGAACTCCCGGCCCGGTGCTTCGGCTACCGCCAGGGCCGCAGCGTGGGCCATGCGGCTGTTGGGTCCCACTACGAAGCGGTTGAACACGTAGCGGGGGTTGAGGCCCGGCGCCAATTTGCGGGGGGTCTCGCCCGTAGCCCGTGGCGCGGCATCACGTTTGTCGACAGCCACGGGGGCCACGGCCGCCACCGCAGCACTGGCGGACGCCGCAATGACGTCATCACCGCTGGCTGCGGAAACCCGAACCTGAACCGGCCTGCCGGCGATCTCACTGGCAACCGCCTCGATCGTGCCGAGGTAGTTCTTGCGCAACCAGCCACAGGCAAAGCTGTTGGGGGCCTCAAGCTGCAGCTGGCCGGCCTCAAATCCTTGACAGCGAGCCGGTCGTATCCAGGTCTCAAAGGTTGGCTTGCTGAGGTTGGCCTGCAGGGCCTGCTGAACCTGGTGCCACAGCTCCTCTCCCTGCTGCACCGAATTCCGCCGTCTCGAAGGAGCCGAATCTACGCATGGTTGCGCAGCAGGGCCGTCTTTAATGAAACGGATTCAGACCTGGCCCAGTTCCATCCCCATGCTCCGCCTCCCCCCCTGCCGTCGAGCTGCGCTGATCGCCCCTGCAGCGCTGCTGCTGGTGGGCTGCAGCCAAGGGCTGCCTGGGCTGCCTGGCCGCCAGAGCACCCAGATACCGATCAGTGATGCGCCCCCAACGCCGCCGCTGCAGCAGGGCAACACCCTGATCGTTGATGCGGTTGCCAAGGTGGGGCCAGCCGTTGTGCGAATCGACACAGTCAAGCGGGTGGTGAACCCCCTGGGCGGCCTGTTTGGCCGCGGGCCCACGATTCAGCAGCAGCAGGGCCAGGGCTCGGGCTTCATTACTCGTTCTGACGGGGTGTTGCTCACCAATGCCCACGTAGTGGAAGGAGCCAGTGAAGTGACCGTGACCCTGCCCGATGGCCGCACCTTCACCGGCAAGGTGCTCGGTAGCGATCCGCTAACCGATGTGGCGGTGGTGAAGGTGGTGGCCTCCAAGCTGCCGGTTGCTCCACTGGGCGATTCCGCCAAAGTGCGCCCGGGCGAATGGGCCATCGCCATTGGCAATCCGCTGGGCCTCGATAACACCGTCACAGCTGGAATCATCAGCGCCATTCAGCGCACCAATGCGGTGGGTGAGGGCCAGCGCGTGCCCTACATCCAGACCGACGCCGCCGTGAATCCCGGCAACAGTGGCGGCCCCCTAATCAATGATCGGGGTCAGGTGATCGGCATCAATACAGCGATCCGTCAGGCCCCAGGCGCCGGCCTGAGTTTTGCGATCCCAATCAACGTTGCTCGCCAGATCGCCGCCCAGATCCTCGAGAAGGGCTCCGCCAGCCACCCATACATCGGCGTACGCCTGCAGGCCCTAACGCCCCAGTTGGCTAGAGAGATCAACGCCAGCACCGATGAATGCCGGCTTCCCGAGGTGAATGGGGTGGTGGTGGTGGAGGTGATGCCCGGCAGCCCAGCCGCCGAGGGTGGCCTCAAGCCCTGCGACCTGATCGACCAGGTGGGAGGCAAGGCCGTAAAGAACCCCTCCGAGGTGCAGCTGGCAGTGGACCAGGGCCGGGTGGGTCAGCCTCTGGCCGTATCCCTGCGGCGCGGCGACGGGCGGCTGACCCTGCAGCTCAAGCCAGCGGAACTGCCCCGCCAGGGGTGAGCGCTACCTGCAGCCGCCAGCTGATCGTGATGGCCCGCTGGCCGGCTCCGGGGCGTTGCAAGCGACGCTTGGCCCGAGAGCTTGGTGCAGCCAGGGCCGCCCAAATCCAGGCGCGGCTAACAGTGCACACCCTGGCGGCGGCTAGGGAAGCCCGCCAGGTTCACGGCCTTGAACTGGTGCTTGCCGTTGAGGGCTTGGGTAGCCGCGCCGCCAGGCGTTGGGGCCAGGCGCAGGGGGCGGATAGAACCGTGCTGCAGGGGCGAGGGGCTCTGGGATTGCGTATGCAGCGCCAGTTTCAGCGCGCCGCCAGGGAAGGGGCCAGCCAGGTGGTGCTGATAGGCAGCGACCTGCCCCAGCTCGAAGCCAGCGACCTGTCAGCCGCCTTTACATCCCTTGGGCACCGCCATGGGGTGTTGGGCCCGGCCCAAGATGGGGGCTACTGGCTGATTGGCTTGCGGCGTCCCGACCCGGAGCTGCTCGCCGGCATCGCCTGGGGGAGCGCGCAGGTGCTCGAGCAAACCCTGGCGGCAATGGCGCGGCGGGGCCTGGAGCCGGAACTGCTAACCCGCCGCGGCGACCTCGACTGGGCCAGGGACTTGCTGCCATGGCGCTGATCACCCCAACCACCATTACCCCAACACTCTCCGTGGTGATTGCGGCCCGCAATGAGGCGCTGCGGCTGCCACTTTTGCTTGCCGATCTGGCGGCGGGGTGGGAATTGCTGAAGGAGATTGTGGTGGTGGATGGCAGCAGCGCCGATGCCAGCGCCCGGGTGGCGGCCCTAGCTGGTGCCCAGGTGCTGGCCAGCCCCCCCGGCCGGGGGAGGCAGTTTTGTCTGGGAGTTGAAAGCAGCGGCGGCTCCTGGCTTCTGCTGCTGCATGCCGATGCCCGCCTGCCAGAGCGCTGGCAGCAGGCCGTGGCACGGGCCATCGACCTCAATGGGCCAAAACAAATCGATGCGGCCTGGTATTTCGACCTGAAGATCGCTGGTACTGGCCCTGGCCTGCGGCTGGTGGAGGCGGGTGTAGCACTGCGCAGCCGCTGGCGGCAGCTGCCCTATGGAGACCAGGGCCTGCTGCTGCCCCGATCGCTGCTGCAGCGGGCAGGGGGCCTGCAGCCCTTACCCCTGATGGAAGACCTGGAGCTGGCGCTGCGGCTGCGGCGCCACTGCCGGCTACGGCCGCTGGGTGCCCAGCTGAGGGTTGACGGTCGCCGCTGGCAGCAGCTGGGCGTATGGCAGACGGCACTTAGCAACGCCCAGCTGCGGCGGGCCTGGCGGCGGGGCGGCAGTGCCGAGGAGCTGGCTAGTCGCTACTACGAAGGGGGGTCATAGAAGCCGGCGCTAAGGCGAATACCAGAAGGCGCAACGGCGTTGCAGCGGCTCAAGCTCCCAGCCCTGGGCGACATAAAAGGCCACCACCTCTGGGTCGGCAAACAGGCTGACCCGATCCACTTCCATCGAGCGCAGCTGATCGAGGACGTAAACCATCAACTGCTTGCCCAGCCCAGCCCCCTGATAGAGGGGATGTACTGCCACGTCCCAGACAGTGGCCTCGACGACGCCATCGCCGGTGCAGCGGGCAAAGCCCACCAGCTTGGGCATCCGGGCGTCGTGGCGCCACAGCCCCACCCGCAGCAAGCTGTGCTGCAGGGCTTTGCGCACGCGGCGCAGGGGCCGGCGGCTCCAGCCCACGGCATCGCAGAGCCGCTCAAGCTCGAACAAATCGATTTCCCGCTCGCGGCTGAGCACCAGGCTGAGCTGGGAATTGGGCGTGGGGCAGAGCCGGTGCTGGTCCCCGTAGAGGCTGGTGAGGAGCTCGGCCGAAGCCACAGGGGCGGGTGCAACGCAATGGAACGATCCTGCCCGATGGTCGTTCGAGCTGCGATCGCTGCGCCAGCCTGGGGGGCACGGATTGCCGAGCGCTGGTGCCCCAAGCCCCCTCCCCCCTGCTGGTGGCACTACATGGCTGGCTGCTGGCCGGCAGGCTGTGGAAGCCCCTAGCTGCCGCCCTGGCACCACGCTGGGAGATGTGGAGTCCGGATTTACCCGGCTTCGGCCAGCGGCCCAGGCCCCGGGGGCTGCAGCCAAACCTGGCCAGCTATGGCCGCTGGCTAGCAGCAGCGGCCCAGGAGCAGGCGGGCGGCAGACCAATAGTGCTGCTGGGCCATTCGCTCGGGGGCAGCGTCGCCCTTCATGCGGCGCCCCTACTGGGCGAGCAACTGGTGGGGTTGATCCAGATCGCCGCTGGCGGTGGGGTGTATCAGCCGCGAGCCTTTGCCCAGGTGCGCCGCGGCGGCGCCCTGTTTTTGCGCTGGCGGCCTGGCTGGCTGGCGGAGCTGCCGGGCAGCGATCCGGTGCGCAGCCCCCTGGTCGCCGAGCGCCGGGCTGCCCAGGGCCTGCTGGCCTGCAGCACCGGCCGAGGGGCGGTGCGCCAGCTGCCCCAGCTCACCGCATGCCTGCAGGTGCCAAGCCTGTGGATTGCCGGCGAACGCGATCAGGTAATGGCGTCTCGCTACGTGCGCCATCTGGCCGGTTACGCCCGACAGCACGAGTTCATCGAGCTGGCTGGAGCTGGCCACCTGCCGATGGGACAGATGCCGGAGCAACTGGCGGCACCGATTCAGCAGTGGCTGAGCCGGTTTTCTAGCAGCCAGTTGCCAGGGTCTGAAGATTGATTCAGAGCGCCGCCAGGCCCCGCTCCTGTAGGTCGGCCAGCTGGGCATAGACACCCCCCGCCAGGCGCAACTCGCTGTGGCTGCCCTGCTCAATCAAGTGCCCCTTGCGCAACACCAAGATGCGATCTGCGGCCTCCACAGTGGCAAGGCGGTGGGCAATCACTATGGCGGTGCGCTGTTGCAGCAGCCGCGAAAGGTCGCGCTGCAGGGTGGCCTCTGTGGAGGGATCCATAAAGGCTGTGGCCTCATCCATCACCAGCACTGAGGGATCGCGGATTGCCACCCGGGCTACCGATAAAAGCTGGCGCTCACCGGAGGAGAGGTTGCCGCCGCGCTCACGCAGCTCGGTGGCCAGCCCATCAGGCAGGCGCCGTAGCAGGGGCTCTAGGCCCAGCTCAGTGCAGATCTGATGCAGGGCTTCGCTGCTGATCGGAGCGTCGAGGCGCAGGTTGTCAGCCACATTGCCGCTGAACAGGAAGGTGTCCTGCAGGACCACCCCAAGGCGCTGGCGCAGGGTGGGAATCGGCAATTGGCGGATGTCGATGCCATCGAGCAGGATCCGGCCGCGCTGGGGCTCATAGAGCCGGCACAACAGCCGGATCACGGTGGTTTTGCCTGAGCCGGTAGGGCCCACAAGGGCCACGTGTTCACCGGGAGCAATGCGAAAGGAAAGATCGGTGAGGATCGGGTCGTCTTCTCGATAGGCAAACGACACGTTCTCGAAGATCACTTCACCAGCACTGGACCGCTTAGTGCCGCTCTGAATGGCTGCAGCAGAGCGTTCACTAGCGGGTAGATCAGCGATCTCGATCGGTTGCTCGAGCAGCTCGCCGATGCGTTCAACAGCGGTGAGGCCCCCCTGGATCTGGGTGAAGCGCTCCGCCAGCTGGCGCAGGGGATCAAACAACCGCTGGGAATAAAGGATGAAGGTGGTGAGGGTGCCTAGGCCCATGGCACTGCCGAGCACCATCCAGCCGCCCAGGGCAAGCACCACGGCCACGGCGCTCAGGGCCACCCATTCGATGAAGGCCGAGATGGCGCTGTCAAACAGGATTGTGCCGTTGACTGCCTCGCGATAGGCGGCGGTGACTTGGGAGAAACGGGCGCTGTTGGTGGCTTCGCGGCGGAACATCTGAACCACCTCCAAGCCCTGGAGGTTTTCCTGCAGATCGGCGTTGAGCTGGCTGAGCTCCTCGCGCACCCGGTAATTGGCTTTACGGAAGCGACCTTGCAACCAAAGAATGCCGAGCACCACCGGCACCTGGCTGACCAGCAGCAACAGTCCGAGCCGCCATTCGATCGAGATCATCGTGACCGCGATCACCAGCAGGGTGACTAGGTCGGCCAGCACGCCCACGGCGCCGCTGCCAAACACCTCGGCTAGGGCATCGACATCACTGGTGAGCCGGGTGAGCAGCTTGCCAACGGGGGTGCGGTCGTGGAAGCGCAGCGACAGCGCCATGGCGTGGGCAAATAGGTCGTTGCGAATGCGGGCGGTGAGCCGCTGGCCAACGGCCTGAACGTTGAAGGTTTGGATGCCCTGCAAACCCAGACGCAGCATCACCGCACCAAGCAGCAAAAGCACCAGCAGGCGCAGGGCCTCCGGCACCGCCATGCCATCAAGCCAGCCCAGGGTGGGCTCGCGGCGCAGCACGGCGATCGCTTGGCCCACCAGCAGGGGCTGCACTGCAGCTGCGAAGGCCACCGGGATCAGCAGCAGCAGGGTGAGGCCGAGGCGGCGGCGATCACGGCCGAGGTAGGGCAGCAGGCGGGCTAGGCGTTGCCGGTCAAGGCCTGCCATCAGCTACCTCGGGGGGTGGCAACCAGAGCGATGCGGTCGACGATTCCCTGTAGGGGACCGTCGTCGAGTCGCAGGGCTAAGGGGTGGCCCACCAGCCTTGCGGTGGAGTGGAAAAGATCTTCAATGGCGATCAGGCCGTTTTCCTCCAGGGTGCGACCGGTAGCTACCAGATCGACGATTGCCTCGCTCATGCCGGTAATCGGTCCCAGCTCTACTGATCCAGCCAGATGGATCAATTCCACCGGTAGGTCGAGGGCATCAAAGAAGGCCTGGGCGCAGCCGGTGAATTTGCTAGCAACGCGGCAGTGGGCGGGCAGGTCGGCGGCGCGGCGATAGCCACTGCTTGCCTTCACGGCCACGCTCATGCGGCAACCACCGAAACCCAGATCGAGCAGCTGGGCCACCGGCAGCTGGTGTTCGCGGATCACGTCGTAGCCCACCACGCCGAGCTGGGCCTGGCCGTAGGCCACGTAGACGGGCACATCGGCATTGCGCACCAGCAGGGCCCTGGCCTGACCGCAGGCGCTTGGCACCATCAACTGGCGGTTGCCGGGCTCAAGCAGGCCAGCGAAATCAAGGCCAGCGGCCGCAAAGCGAGCCACCGAATCCTTAAGCAGGGCACCTTTAGCGAGGGCGACGGTGATCATGCCGGGGGTGCAGCGGTGATCATGGAAAGGCGCCACAAACTGGACTTTAACGATGCAGCAACTCAGCGTCGGGCTGATTCCGGTACTGCGCGACAACTACATATTTATGCTCCAACGCCAGGGCCAGGCGGTGGTGGTCGATCCTGCCGTGGCAGAGCCAGTGATCGCTGCCCTCGAGCAGCAGGGGCTGGAGCTGGTGGCGATCCTCCACACCCACCACCACAGCGACCACATCGGCGGCACCCCCGGCCTGCTGTCCCGCTGGCCCAAGGCGGCGGTGCTGGCCAGCCGCGACGACCTGCAGCGAATTCCGCTGCAAACCAAGGGGGTGGGCGATGGCGACAGCTTTGAGTTGCTGGGTGAGCAGGTGCAGGTGATCGCCGTGCCGGGGCATACCCGCGCCCACATCGCCTACTACCTGCCCGCTTCCGGGCACCTGTTCTGCGGCGACACCCTGTTTGCTGGCGGTTGCGGGCGATTGTTTGAGGGCAGCGCAGCCGAAATGCATGCATCGCTGCAGCGGCTGGCCCAGCTCCCAGCAGCCACCAAGGTGTGGTGCGCCCACGAATACACCCAAGCCAATTTGGGCTGGGCTGCCGCGGTGGTGGCAGCCAGTGATCCCTGTGCCGGTGCTATCGAGGCGCGGCTGGCGGCGGTTGGGGCGGCGCGTGCCCGGGGCGAAGCCACCATCCCCAGCAGCGTGGAGCTGGAGAGAGCCACCAATTTGTTTGTGCGAGCCAGCAGCCCGGAGCAGTTGGCCGAGCTGAGGCTTAGTAAGGATCACTGGCCCAGCTAGGGCCGCTGGGCAGAGGGGCCAACCTGCAGGGCCTGCTGGGATGGGAAGAGCACACCGGGGGCTCCGGAGCGCAGGGCTAGCCGGCAGCGTTGGCCCCGGCTGTATTCGGCCTCCAAAGGCAAGCGCAGCCGCAGTTTCAGATCACCGAGCTGCACTCGGTAGAGCCATTCCCGGCCCAGGAATTCGCGCCCCTGCACCCAGGCCTCGCCCTCCGCATCTGGATGGAGACCGATCGCGTCCGGACTGACCAGCACCTCCTCGCTATCACCCGCAGTTCCCCCTTGGGGCAACAGGGAGTAGCCGACTGTGGCGTGCAGGCTTCCTAGAGCTGTGATCACTTGATCACCACACCGCTGGGCCGGCAACAGGTTGCCTTGGAGCACAAAGCGGCCCACAAAGGAGCTTGCGGGGTGCTGCACTAAGTGCCTGGGGCTGGCGCATTGGTGCAGCACCCCATCGCGCAACACCGCCACCCGATCGCAGATTGCGAGTGCTTCTTCGGGATCGTGGGTAACGATCAGGCCGCTGGCACCACAGCGCGAAAGCACGGCAGGCAGCTCGCTGCGCAGCCGCAGGCGCACCTCCACGTCGAGGTTCGAGAAGGGTTCATCGAGGAGCACCACGGAGGGGCCCGGCGCCAGTGCCCGGGCCAATGCGAGCCGTTGGCGCTGGCCGCCCGAAAGCTCGTGGGGATAGCGGCCCTCCAAGCCATTGAGCCCGAGCAGCTCCAACAACCAGCTAGCCCGGCTGCTGTCCTGACCGCGCCGCAGGCCAAAACAGGCATTGCGCCAGGCGTCGAGGTGGGGGAACAGGGCGTAGTCCTGAAAAACCATGCCAACGCCGCGGCGCTCCGGTGGCAGCCAGCGGCCGGGACCGGCCACGGTGCGGCCGTCGATCAATACAGAACCGCGCTCTGGCCGCTCAAAGCCAGCGATCAAGCGCAGCAGGGTGGTTTTGCCGCAACCGGAGGGGCCAAGCAAGCCCACCAATTCGCCCTGATGAAGGGCTAGATCAATGCCCTGCAACGTCCAGTCGCCTGCTGTGGCATTGGCGTAGCGGTGCCACAGGCCTTGCAGCTGCACGTGTTCGCGCAACGGCAAATCGGCAGGCATCAGCTCGGCAAGGGGGCTGGCGATCGGCGCAGGACCGGCAAGGGCCATAGGCTCAGCCACCATCCTGACCTGGCATGAGTCACCCGATGCAGCCCGAAGCCGTAATCACCGCCAGCGCCCCTGCGCCAGTAGGCCCTTACAACCAGGCGGTGAAGGCGGGGGGAGTGCTGTATTGCTCCGGTCAGATCGCCCTGGATCCCAGCACTGGCTTGATGGTGGGGGCTGGTGATGTGGAGGCCGAGACCCGCCAGGTGCTCAGCAACTTGCAGGCCGTGCTGGAAGCTGGCGGCAGCAGCCCAGGACAGGTGCTGCGCACCACGGTCTTTCTGGCAGACCTGGGCGATTTCGCTCGGGTTAATGCGATTTATGCGGAGCTATTTAGCGATGGGGTTTCGCCGGCTCGGGCCTGCGTCGAAGTGGCGGCTCTGCCCAAGGGGGCTCGGGTTGAAATCGACTGCATTGCCCTAGCCGCTGAGTAACTGACTGCCAAGGAATTAGTTGGGCTGATTTAAGGGGCAATCCATCAGCCCGGCAGCTTGCTCGTCTACGGCGCTGAGTCGCTCCAGGATTGAACGCAGGTCGAGGACGGACAACTCGCCATCTCGCCCCCACTTCATCACCGAGCGACCGATATCAGTTGAGTCGCCATTGCCGGAGCTCATCGCCATGACCAGGTCCCCGCGTGTTGATTTCAACACTAGCCAGGCGCGGGGAGCAAGAATTCAAATAATTCGCCCTGCACCAGAGCCGAGCCCTGGCAAGGACTAGGGGACTGGGGCTGACCCCGGACTGGAGCAGCACAAAAGGCCTGCAAATGTGACGTCCACTCTTCGGCGCGGAAGACGGCGTATGGGGAGGAAACCGGGGCGGATGCCGGGGCGGAAATCATGACCCTGGGCGGCTAATACACCCGTACCATAGGCGAGAAATTGCATTGTCAACTGCCCAGGCCTGCCCTGGCCTGGCCCGCTTTGACCAGGATGATGGATTCGCCTGTCTGCGATTGAGATGAAACTGCCAGAGGGTTGGCGGGTCTGGCTGCTGGTCATTGGGCTGAATGCCCTAGCCGGCTATCTCTGGTTTATCGATCGAGGCGTTGAGCCGCCAGCCGCTGGCGGCAACCTCCTGGACCTGATCCGATCCATCGGCCACTGAGCCTTGCCTGACGGCGCCGACGCACCCCTAAGCTCTTTCCCAACGGGGCGTGGCGCAGCTTGGTAGCGCGGGTGCTTTGGGAGCACTAGGTCGCAGGTTCGAATCCTGTCGCCCCGA
>NZ_JAGQBD010000016.1:0-62398 GCF_024345455.1 Cyanobium sp. T1G-Tous | reverse complement strand
ACTTGCCCTACTCGATGCACATGGCCGGCCCGCGGGAGGCTCTGCAGCACATGATCATCCGCAAGAACTACGGCTGCACCCACTTCATCATTGGCCGCGACATGGCCGGCTGCAAAAGCTCCCTCAGCGGCGAAGACTTCTACGGCCCCTACCAAGCCCAGGATTTTGCCCGCGATAACGCTGCAGAGCTTGGGATGGAGACCGTGCCCTCGCTCAACCTCGTCTACACGGAGGAGGAGGGCTACGTGACCGCTGAACATGCCGAGGCCAGAGGCCTGCACATCCGCAAGCTCAGCGGCACCCAATTCCGTCAGATGCTGCGTGGTGGCGAAGAAATCCCAGAGTGGTTCGCCTTCCGTAGTGTGGTTGAAGTGCTGCGGGCCGCAGCCGGTTAACATTCCGTAACTGACTTCTCAGCTGAGGCAAGGTTCTTGAAGAAGCGCTGGCGCAATGCGGGGCTCTATGTCCTTTTGGTGATCGTGATGATCGCCGTGGGTACGGCCTTCCTCGATAGGCCCGACCCGGCCAACGCGCCGCGCACCCTCCGCTACAGCGACTTCGTAGAGGCGGTTCAGGACAACGAAGTCTCCCGGGTGCTGATTTCCCCAGACAGGGGCACGGCCCAGGTGGTCGAAAACGACGGACGCCGTGCGGTCGTCAACCTTGCCCCCGACAAGGATCTCCTCAAGCTGCTCACCGACCACAACGTCGATATCGCCGTCCAGCCCAGCCGAGAGCCCGCGGCATGGCAGCAGGCTGTAGGCAGTCTGATTTTCCCGCTACTACTGCTTGGCGGCCTGTTTTTCCTGTTGCGGCGCGCCCAGGGTGGTGGCGGCAATCAGGCAATGAATTTCGGTAAAAGCAAGGCGCGGCTTCAAATGGAGCCCCAAACCCAGGTGACTTTCGGCGATGTGGCCGGTATCGAGGGAGCCAAGCTCGAGCTCACTGAAGTCGTTGATTTCCTCAAGAACCCAGATCGCTTCACCGCTGTTGGCGCCAAAATTCCCAAAGGGGTGCTGCTGGTAGGCCCGCCAGGAACCGGTAAAACCCTGCTAGCCAAGGCTGTGGCAGGTGAGGCCGGCGTGCCCTTCTTCTCGATTTCCGGTTCGGAATTCGTCGAGATGTTTGTAGGTGTTGGCGCCAGCCGGGTGCGTGATCTTTTTGAGCAGGCCAAAAAGAGCGCTCCTTGCATCGTTTTTATTGACGAAATCGACGCCGTAGGCCGCCAGCGCGGTGCTGGTCTCGGCGGGGGTAACGATGAGCGCGAGCAAACCCTCAACCAGCTGCTCACAGAGATGGACGGCTTTGAGGGCAATGCCGGCGTCATCATTGTGGCTGCAACCAACCGGCCAGACGTGCTGGACGCAGCCTTAATGCGCCCGGGCCGTTTTGATCGCCAGGTGGTTGTAGATCGTCCCGACTATGCCGGCCGCCTGCAGATCCTTGGTGTCCACGCCCGAGGCAAGACCTTGGCCAAGGATGTCGACCTCGACAAGATTGCTCGCCGCACCCCTGGTTACACCGGCGCTGACCTGGCCAACCTCCTCAATGAGGCGGCGATTCTCGCTGCCCGCCGTCAACTCACCGAAGTAGCGATGGACGAGGTCAATGACGCCATCGAGCGCGTCATGGCTGGGCCCGAGAAGAAGGATCGGGTGATGAGTGAGAAGCGCAAGCGGCTTGTTGCTTATCACGAAGCTGGCCACGCCCTGGTCGGTGCCCTGATGCCCGATTACGACCCGGTGCAGAAGATTTCGATCATTCCTCGGGGTAATGCAGGCGGCCTCACCTTCTTCACCCCCTCTGAGGAGCGGATGGAATCGGGTCTCTATTCCCGCGCCTATCTGCAGAACCAGATGGCAGTTGCCCTAGGTGGTCGGGTTGCCGAAGAGATCGTCTACGGCGAAGACGAAGTCACCACCGGCGCCTCAAACGACCTCCAGCAGGTAGCCCGAGTTGCCCGTCAGATGGTTACCCGATTCGGCATGAGCGATCGCCTTGGCCCAGTGGCCTTGGGTCGCAGCCAGGGGGGCATGTTCCTTGGTCGTGATATCGCTGCTGAGCGTGATTTCTCTGAAGACACCGCTGCCGCAATCGATGAGGAAGTGAGCGACCTGGTAGCGGTGGCCTACAAGCGAGCCACTTCCGTTCTCGTCGACAATCGTTCGGTGCTTGATGAGCTCGCCGAGATGCTGGTAGAGAAGGAAACAGTCGACGCCGATGACCTGCAGGAGCTGCTGATCCGCAGCGATGTGAAGGTGGCGGAATACGTCTGAACCGCCAACGCTGCTAGACGCTTTGCACCACCAGCCCTTGCTGGTGGTGCTTCGTGCTTATGACCTGCTTGAGCTGCTGCCCCGTTTAGAGCGTTTGCAGGGGCTGGGTGTTCAGCATGTAGAGCTTGCTTGGAGCACCCATCCCCGTTGGGTTGCCCAGGCGAGTGAGCTTCGTCAGCGCTTCGCCCATTTGCGCTTGGGTGCGGCTTCGGTAGTCGACTTGGATGGCCTTGAAGCTGCTGCTGCCGCTGGCCTGGGCTATGCGGTTTCACCGGTGCTGGATCGTGGCTTGATTGAGGCTGCAATGGCTTTGCGTTTGCAGTTCGTGCCAGGCGTGATGTCTCCATCAGAGTTGCATCTAGCCCGTTTGTGGGGATGCTCGATCGTCAAGCTCTTCCCCGCCGCCGCGCTGGGCCGCTCCTATTGGCAACGACTCGCAGCTCCTCTGGCTGGCGCTGCTGGCTTGCCCTTCTGCATTGCGGCAGGTGGACTTGGCCCTGCTGATGTGGAGCCCTGGCTGGCTGCCGGAGTTGATGCGGTCGCCTTGGGTGGTTCGCTGGTCAACCCCGCCGATTGGGAGGCGTTGGCCAGGCTTGTCGAGCGCCTGAGGCCCTAGCTACCACAGGCCGCACTGGCCCTTTTGGCGTAGCAAGTGATCGGCGAGCACTAAGGCCACCATCGCTTCCACCATCGGCACGGCCCGCGGCAGCACACAAGGGTCGTGCCGGCCTTTGGCCTCCAGGGTTGTGGCTTCGCCTCGGTCATTGATCGTTTGCTGGGCCTTGCGGATCGTGGCGGTGGGCTTGAAGGCCACCCGAATCACGATTTGCTCGCCGTTGCTGATGCCGCCCTGGATGCCACCGGAATTGTTGGTGGCTGTGTGCAGGGAGCCATCGCCTGTGGGCAGGAAGGCATCGTTGTGCTCGCTGCCCTTGAGCAAGGTGCCTGCGAAGCCCGAGCCGATTTCAAACCCCTTGGTGGCCGGCAGCGACATCACCGCCTTGGCCAGGTCCGCTTCGAGTTTGTCAAATACGGGCATGCCAAGCCCCATTGGCGCCTGGCGCACTAGGCAGGTAATCACGCCGCCGCAGGAATCGCCCTCCCGGCCGATTGCCTCGATGCGCTCGATCATCTGGGCGGCCATGGCTTGGTCTGGGCAGCGCACGATATTTGCTTCCACGGCCGCCAGGGTCACCTGGTCTGGGTCGATAGAAGCCTCAAGGTTGTGGATGCGCTCCACCCAGGCGATCACTTCGGTGCCGTGGGCCTTGGCCAGGAGCTGTTTGGCGATAGCCCCGGCAGCCACTCGGCCGATGGTTTCGCGGGCTGAAGCCCGGCCGCCGCCGCTGCGAGCTTGTATGCCGTACTTCGCTTGGTAGGTGGCATCGGCGTGGGAGGGACGGAAGGCCACTTCCATCTCCCTGTAGTCCTGTGGGCGTTGATCTTTGTTGCGCACCACCATCGCGATCGGTGTGCCGAGGGTCACGCCATCGAGCAGGCCACTGAGAATTTCGACCTGGTCATCCTCCTTGCGGGGGGTGGTGATCTTGCTCTGGCCTGGCTTGCGGCGGTCGAGTTCGGCCTGGATCGCTTCAAGATCCAGCTCCAGTCTGGGCGGGCAGCCGTCGATGATTACGCCAACCCCGCCACCATGGGATTCGCCGAAGGTGCTGATCCGAAAGAGATCTCCGAAGCTGCTGCCCATTGACCATCTGCGTTGGGGCGAGCCTACAAACTGGGCTTCACCTTTGGCATAGCGCAATCTTGAAGAGGCAGGAGCGTGCCGCCCTGATCATGGAGCGGCTGCAGCAGCACTACCCCGAAACCCCTGTACCTCTCGACCACAGCGATCCCTTCACGCTGCTGGTGGCGGTGCTACTGAGCGCCCAATGCACAGATAAGAAGGTCAACGAGGTCACCCCGGCCCTGTTTGCGGCTGGCCAGGACCCTGCCGCGATGGCAGCCCTGAGTGAGGAGACGATCCTGGCCCATATCCGCCAGCTTGGCCTGGCTCGCACCAAGGCTCGCAATGTCAAGCGCCTTGCCGAGCTTTTGCTTGAGCGCCATGGCGGCATGGTGCCCCGCAGTTTTGAACAGCTTGAGGACCTGCCTGGGGTTGGTCATAAAACCGCAAGCGTGGTGATGGCCCAGGCCTTCGGTGTGCCCGCCTTCCCCGTAGACACCCACATCCACCGATTGGCGCAGCGTTGGGGGCTCAGCAGTGGCAAGAGCGTTGTGCAAACGGAGCATGATCTCAAGACCTTGTTTCCCAAGGAAGCCTGGAATCGCTTGCACCTGCAGATCATTTTTTATGGGCGCGAATTCTGCACGGCCCGGGGTTGTGATGGCACCATCTGCCCGTTGTGCCGGGAGCTCTATCCCCGCCGGCGCACTGCTGTGATCTGGCGTAAGCCCTGATTTACAGCTTGTGCAACAACCCCCCAGCCAATAAAAAAGCCCCCTTATTACAGGGAGCTTTTGGGATTCCGTTGTTACCCAGCCGTAGCTGGGCTGTTGACTATCAACCGATTGCAGGTGCGGTCAGTGCCACGGGGGTGGCAGTAGCAGCAGCCAGGTCAAGCGGGAAGTTGTGAGCGTTGCGCTCGTGCATCACTTCCATACCCAGACCAGCGCGGTTCAGAACGTCTGCCCAGGTGTTCACCACACGGCCTTGGCCGTCGAGGATCGACTGGTTGAAGTTGAAACCGTTCAGGTTGAAGGCCATCGTGCTCACGCCAAGGGCGGTGAACCAGATGCCAACCACGGGCCAGGCAGCCAGGAAGAAGTGGAGGCTGCGGCTGTTGTTGAAGGAGGCGTATTGGAAGATCAGGCGACCGAAGTAGCCGTGAGCAGCCACGATGTTGTAGGTCTCCTCTTCTTGGCCGAACTTGTAGCCGTAGTTCTGGCTCTCGCTCTCGGTGGTTTCACGCACCAGGCTGCTGGTAACGAGTGAACCGTGCATGGCGGAGAACAGGCTGCCACCAAAGACACCAGCCACTCCCAGCATGTGGAAGGGGTGCATCAGGATGTTGTGCTCAGCCTGGAACACCAGCATGTAGTTGAAGGTGCCGGAGATGCCAAGGGGCATGGCGTCCGAGAAGGAGCCTTGACCGAAGGGATACACCAGGAACACGGCAGATGCTGCGGCCACAGGTGCGCTGTAGGCGACGCAGATCCAGGGGCGCATGCCCAAGCGGTAGGAAAGCTCCCACTCGCGGCCCATGTAGGCGTAGATGCCGATCAGGAAGTGGAAGACCACCAGCTGGAAAGGACCACCGTTGTACAGCCACTCATCGAGGCTGGCGGCTTCCCAGATGGGATAGAAGTGCAGGCCGATGGCGTTGCTGGAAGGCACAACAGCACCGGAGATGATGTTGTTGCCGTACATCAGGGAGCCAGCTACGGGCTCACGGATGCCGTCGATGTCGACAGGGGGTGCTGCGATGAACGCAACGATGAAGCAGATGGTGGCAGCCAGAAGGCAGGGGATCATCAGCACACCGAACCAGCCCACATAGAGGCGGTTGTTGGTGGAGGTGACCCAGTCGCAAAACTGGTTCCACGCAGAAGCGCCTTGGCGCTGCTGAATAGTGGTTGTCATGAGAACGAGAAGAGGGTGTTCCAAAGGAACGGGTATGGAAGGTGGCAAGCCACCAGACGGAATCCCGTCGAGCGCAAGAACATTGCGCAACACAACTGTAACGGAAGGTTGCGGCTTTGGTGAGAAGACTGGCCGGGTGGCGCCAAAGCCCTGCTGATGCATCCCATAAGTGACGCTGATGTGGGGGTGCGGCGGATCACCTGGAGCCCCAGCGTCACCCTCGTACCCACCCGCTTCTGTTTCAACTCCTGCGGCTATTGCAGCTTTCGGCGCCCCCCAGATGGCTTGGATCCGTTAGCTGATGGGCTCAGTGATGCCCAGGCGCAAGCGGCATTGAGGCGGCGCCCTTGGGCTGCGGAGGTGCTGTTGCTCAGCGGCGAGGTGTCGCCTGGCTCTCCCCAGCGCCGCGCCTGGTTCGGCCGGCTACTGGCTCTTAGTCGTCTGGCCTGGATAGAAGGCCGGCTGCCGCACACAAACGCTGGCCCCCTCTCCATAGCTGAGATGGCCGCCTTGGGCCGGCTTAATGGCTCCATGGGGCTGATGCTGGAAGGGCTCGGCCCGGCCTACGACGCCCTGCATCGCCAATCTCCGAGCAAAAGCTTGGCGGTGCGACTGGTCCAATTGGAGCAGGCCGGTCGTTTGGGGATCCCCTTCACCACGGGGTTGTTGCTGGGCGTGGGGGAATCCCAGGGCGACAGGCTCACAGCCCTGGAGCTGCTGGCCCAGCTGCAGCGTCGCTGGGGTCACTTGCAGGAGGTGATCCTCCAGCCCTTTCGCCCCGATGCCGCTGCTGCGCTGTTGCTCAATGCCACTGAGCAGGCCGACCTGCTTGGCACCATTGCCGCTGCCCGAGCAATCCTGCCACCGGAAGTGCACTTGCAGTTGCCACCAAATCTTTGGCCCTTGCAAGAGCTGCCTGCTGCCCTGGCGGCGGGAATCGATGATCTCGGCGGCATCGATAGCAGTGACGTGATTAACCGCGCCTATCCCCAGCCCACGCCAAGTCAGTTGGCTGAAGTGCTGGCCCAGGCTGGCTACGAGCTGACCCCCCGGCTGTGCGTGCATCAAGCCTGGCGCCGCTGTTTGCCGCTGGCTTTGCGGCGCCAGGCTCTCCGCGCCGAATCAAGGTTGTTAGCGTCCGAATCTTCCGGACTCAGGAGTCCATGGCCGTGAGCGCCGCCAGCGACCAAAGGGTGCTGCTAGTGCGGCTTCCCTGCAACCCAATTTTTCCGATCGGCCCGATCTACCTGGCTGATCACCTGCACAAGCAGTTCCCGCAGCTGCCTCAGCAGATTCTTGATCTGGCGGCAGTGCCCCTGCTTGATGTGGAGCAGGTGCTGCTGCGGGCAGTTGAGGCATTTAGGCCCACCCTGTTGGTGTTCTCCTGGCGCGACATCCAGATTTATGCGCCCGTGGATGGTCGTGGCGGCAATCCCCTGCAGAACTCCTTTGAGGTGTTTTATGCCCGCAACCCCCTGCGGCGCCTGCGCGGTGCCTTGGGTGGCCTGGGGTTGATGGCTTCCTTTTACGGTGAGCTATGGCGCAATTTGCGGCTGGTGCGCCGCGGCTTGGGTCGGGCCCGCCGCTTCGAGCCCCAGGCCACCGCTGTGCTGGGAGGGGGCGCGGTGAGTGTCTTTTATGAACAGCTGGGGCGCCAGCTGCCCAAGGGCACGGTGGTGTCGGTGGGGGAAGGGGAACCCCTGCTCGAGAAGTTGATCCGTGGCGAATCCCTGGCGGCGGAGCGCTGCTTCATCGCCGGCGACGAGCCCCGACCCGGCCTGATCCATGAGCAGCCCGGCGGCATGGAGAAAACCGCCTGCAACTACGCCTACATCGGTGAGATTTGGCCCCAGCTCGACTGGTATCTCGATGGCGGCGACTTCTACGTGGGCGTGCAGACCAAGCGGGGCTGTCCCCACAACTGTTGCTACTGCGTCTACACGGTGGTGGAAGGGAAGCAGGTGCGGGTGAACCCGGTGGCGGAGGTGATCGCCGAGATGGGCCAGCTCTACGCCAAGGGGGTGCGGGGCTTCTGGTTCACCGATGCCCAGTTCATCCCGGCCCGGCGCTACATCGACGACGCCAAGCAGTTGTTGCGGGCGATTCAGGCCCAGGGTTGGAGCGATATCCGCTGGGCCGCCTACATCCGCGCTGACAACCTCGACGCCGAGCTAGCTGAGCTGATGGTGGCCACCGGCATGGATTACTTCGAGATCGGCATTACCTCCGGCTCCCAGGAGCTCGTGCGCAAGATGCGCATGGGCTACAACCTGCGCACCGTGCTCGAAAACTGCCGCTTGCTGGCCCGGGCAGGGTTCCGCGAGCACGTGTCGGTGAATTACTCGTTCAACGTGATCGACGAGCGGCCCGAAACCATCCGCCAGACCGTGGCCTATCACCGCGAGCTGGAGCGCATCTTCGGTGCCGACAAGGTGGAGCCGGCGATCTTTTTCATCGGCCTGCAGCCCCACACCCACCTGGAGCAGTACGGCTTTGATCAGGGCCTGATCAAGCCCGGCTACAACCCAATGAGCATGCTGCCTTGGACGGCTCGTCAGCTGCTCTGGAACCCTGAGCCGATGGGCAGCACCTTCGGCCGCATCTGCCTAGAGGCCTTCGAGCGCAACCCCGGGGATTTTGGGCGCACCGTGATGGACCTACTTGAGCGTGATTACGGCCTCGCCCCACTGGAAGAGGCCCTGCATGCTCCAGTCGAAGGTCGCAAGGCCCTAGCTACGGCGACCCGCTAGCCCCGTCCTTGCTCCACCAGCGGCGGCGAATCCAGAGCAGGGCGCCTAGGCCTATCCAGCCAATCAGTCCGCCGATCGGGTTGATGTCGGCGCCACCGGGCCCCACCAGCCAGCCAGGCGCTGCTGGGGAAATCTGCAGCAGGCCCTTCTGCACTAGAAACCAACCCCCCACCAGGCCGCCATGCAGGCCTATTGCTCCCCATAGGGAGCCCGCGTCGGCTCGCCGCTGCAGAGCCAGCACCAGACCCAACAGAATTAGGCCCCCCAGCAGCCCCAAGGCTTCGAGCCCAGGGGCCCGATACCAGGGGTGCAGCAGGGCAAAGATCAGCGCCTGCAGCACCAGCGCCCTGCGGGCCCCCAGCTGGAGCTCCAGTTCGCCCCATAGCCAGCCGCGAAATAGCAGCTCTTCGGCAAATCCCACCCCTGCCAGTAGCAGCAGGCCGTTGAGCAGCAGGGCCCCATTGAGCTCTCCAAGCCATTGGGCTTGGCCCGCCAGCATTAAGCCAGCGGCTACTAGAGCAAGCAACAGCAGCGCCTTCAGCAGCCCCCGCACGCCGCTGCGGAGGGCAAGGGCCGCTGGCACAGCCAAGCCCAGGCGCCGCCAGGGATTGGGCTCCTGCCAAACCCGCCTAAGCCTTAGGGGCAGGCTGGTCAGCAATAAAACCAAGGCCACTACCAGACCCGCCAGATCCACCTGGTCGGAGCGCCAGTTGGGGGCTAGCAGGGCAAGCGGCCTGGCCACCAACCAGCCGGCTAGGTAGAGCAAGGGCACGTAAAACAAGGTGCCCCACCAGTGCGGTCGCACTGCCGCATTAGCTGCCGCAGCAGGCGGCTCCATCAGCTTTCGGGCTCGAGGCTGCTGCTCAGGCCCTTGCCCTTCAGGGTTTCGCAATAAAACTCAGCAGGCTCTAGATCGCAAACGATCACCAGTCCTACGCCGGTGTTGTGGGCTTCCAGCATTACGGCAATGGCGTCCTGCTCACTGAGCGAGGGCACTACTTGGCGCAGGGTGGTCACCACGTATTCCATCGAGTTGACGGGATCGTTGTGCAGCAGCACCTTGTAGCGAGGCGATGGCTTACGCACCCGCTCCGGGGCCTTCTCCATCACGGCTGCCCCGCCGCTCTCGCGGCCGGGACTCTGGGTGGCGATTGGCATAGGAGTCATGGCAACAGACATGACGTTTGCCCTATTAAAGGGCCCGGATGCGCCCCATGGCTTCCTCCACGTTCTCGCGGCTGTTGAAGGCCGAAAGGCGGAAGTAGCCCTCCCCGGCGGCGCCGAAGCCGCTGCCGGGGGTGCCCACCACATGGGCCTGGCTCAGCAGACGATCGAAGAAGCCCCAGGAATCGAGGCCATCCGGCGTTTTCAGCCACACATAGGGGGCCTGCTCGCCGCCATACACCTGGATGCCCGCGGCGCTGAGCTCGCGCCGGATGATCGCCGCGTTTTGCATGTAAAAGGCCACCAGAGCTTGCACTTGGGCCTGCCCCTCGGCCGAATACACCGCTTCGGCGCCCCGCTGCACGATGTAGCTGACGCCGTTGAATTTGGTGCACTGGCGCCTGTTCCACAGGGCCCACAGCTCCACCGCTTCGCCATTGGCGGCGGTGCCCATCAGGCCGCGGGGCACCACGGTGAGGGCGCAGCGGGTGCCGGTGAAGCCGGCGTTCTTGGAAAAGGAGCGAAACTCAATGGCGCACTCGCGGGCGCCGGCGATTTCGTAGATCGAGTGGGGTAGCTCGGGGTCCTGGATGAAGGCCTCGTAGGCGGCGTCAAACAGGATCAGGGCATCGTTGGCGCGGGCGTAATCGACCCAGGCCTGCAGCTGGGCCTTGGTGGCTACAGCGCCGGTGGGGTTGTTGGGGAAGCACAGGTAGATCAGATCCACCTTCTCGCTGGGGATCTCGGCGGTGAAGCCGTTGGCAGCGGTTATCGGCAGGTAGGTGAGGCCGCCGTATTGGCCAGCGTCATCGGCATCGCCGGTGCGGCCCGCCATCACGTTGCTGTCCACATACACCGGATACACCGGGTCGGTCACGGCGATCTGGTTGCCCTCGCCCAGGATGTCGAGGATGTTGGCGCTGTCGCACTTGGAGCCATCCGACACGAAGATCTCCTCGGCGCTGATCTGGCAGCCGCGGGCCTGAAAATCGGCGGCGGCAATTTTTTCCCGCAGCCACAGGTAGCCCTGCTCGGGGCCATAGCCGTGGAAGCCCTCACGGGTGCCCATCTCATCGATGGCCGCTTTCATGGCGGTGCGGCAGGCTTCTGGCAGGGGCTCTGTCACGTCGCCGATGCCCAGGCGGATGATCGGCGCGCTGGGGTTGGCCTCGCTGAAGACCTTCACCCGCCGGGCGATCTCTGGAAACAGGTAGCCCGCCTTGAGCTTGAGGTAGTTGCCGTTGACCTGGGCCATGGTGCGCGGGGTGGGCCGCCGCCGGGCCCGGTGAGTGATGGGCAGATTGTCCTATGCGGGTTGCTGGCCCACCTCCAGGGGCGGCCGCACCCAGATGCCCGGGCGGATCTCGAAGCTCGTTTCCACCGGGGCGATCAGTGAGGCCTGCTCCGGTTGGAGCTGCTCCACCAGCTCATGGAAGCCGCGGGAGAGCTTCGGTGCCTTGGAGAGCTTGATTTCATAGACCCGCCGGCGCTGGCCCCGCTCCAGCACCAGGTCGAGTTCGGCGCCGTGGCCGGTGCGCAGGAAATGGGGACGCCAGCGCGGATGGGCGGCGATCAGCTGCTCAATCACGAAACCCTCCCAGCTCTCACCGGCCTGCGGGTGGGCCAGCAGATCGTCGTAGCTCTCGATGCCGAGCAGGTTGTGCAGCAGGCCGCTGTCGCGCAGGTAGAGCTTGGGCGAGCGCACCAGCCTCTTGCTCAGGTTTGCCTCCAGGGGCGGTAGACGCCGCAGCATGAAGGTGTGCTCCAGCGCCGCCAGCAGCTTCTGCAACCGGGCGCTGCTGAGATCAAGCAGGCCCGCTAGCCGGCTGGCATTGAGGGTTTGCCCCTGGAGGTGGGCCAGCAACCGCCACAGCCGCTCCATTAACGGCAGCGGCAGCCCGAGCTCCAGGGCGGCGATGTCGCGGCCCAGGAAGGTGCGGATGAAATCCTCGCGCCAGTCGATGCTGTCGTCGTCTGCACTAGCCAGCAGGCTCTCGGGGAAGCCGCCGCGCAGCCACAGCTGCTGCCAGCGGATGGCGGGGGCCACTTCGCTCAGTAGAAACGGGGTGAGCTCCACCTGGGCGATGCGGCCGGCCAGGCTTTCCTGGCTCTGGTGCAGCAGCGGGCCGGAGGCCGAGCCCAGCAGTAGGAACCGCCCGGGCCGGCGATCCCGGTCGATCTCGCCGCGCAGCAGACTGAAAAATTCTGGCAGTAGCTGGATTTCGTCGAGGCACACCAGGTCGTGGCGGTGGGCCTCGAAGAACAGCTCCGGCTCCTGCAGGCGGGCTCGATCGCTCCGGTCCTGCAAGTCGAGCAATACGGCATCACCGCGCTCGGCCAATAGTTGGCGCGCCAGCGTTGATTTGCCGCACTGCCTGGGGCCCAGCAGCAGGGCCGCCGGCGCCCGGTTCAGGGCCTTGCTGAGCGCCAGCTGGGCTTGCCTGGGTAAATAACCGTGCATTTCTGCAGCATAGGCGCCAAATTGCACGGTTATTACCGGTGTTGCGGGCATGCATACGATTGAGCTCTTGCCTGCCGTCGGCACCTGTGACCGTTGCCACCTCGGCTGATGCGCCGGTCGACTTCGACGCCCTAGTGGATCTGGGCATCAGCAAGCCCGCCCGCTACCTGGGCAATGAGCTGGGGGTGAAGCCGCGCGACTGGGAGGCCGATTGGAAGCAAGTAGGGGTGCGGTGGGCGCTCACCTACCCCGAGGTCTACGAGGTGGGGGCAAGCAACAGCGGCCACATCATTCTTTATTCAATTCTCAACGCCGTTCCCGGCCAGCTGTGCGACCGCAGCTACCTGCCGGCGCCTGATCTGGCCGCCCGCCTGCGCGAGCGCGGCGCGCCCCTGTTTGCGGTCGAGAGCCGGAGGCCCCTGGCCGCCTTCGACATCCTGGGCTTCTCGCTCAGCTACGAACTGGGCGGCACCAACATCCTCGAGATGCTGGAGCTGGCCGGCATCCCGATCCGGGCGGCCGACCGCGGCGACCTGCCCCTGGCTCACCCGGATGCGCCACCGCTGATCTTTGCCGGCGGCCCCACCGCCACCAGCAACCCGGAGCCCTTCGCCGCCTTCTTTGACTTTGTGGCCCTCGGCGATGGCGAGGAGCTGCTGCCGGAGATCGGCTTAGTGGTGGCTGAGGCTCGCGCTGCCGGCCATACGCGCCGGCAGCTGCTGCGCGATCTGGCTCAGGTGCCTGGCGTGTACGTGCCCTCGTTGTATGGCCCCGGCGTCGATGGGGTGAGCATCGAGCCGCTCGAACCAGGCGCCCCTGCTCGGGTTCAGCGGCGCACCGCCACGCCCATGCCCCACTACGCCATGGGGTTGGTGCCCCATATCGAAACCGTGCATGACCGGCTCACGGTGGAAATTCGCCGCGGCTGCACCCGCGGTTGCCGCTTCTGTCAGCCGGGGATGCTGACTCGCCCTGCCCGCGATGTGGAGCCAGAAGCGGTCATTGAGGCTGTTGAGGAGGGCATGGGCCGCACCGGCTACAGCGATTTCTCGCTGCTGTCCCTGAGCTGCTCGGATTACCTGGCTCTGCCTGCGGTGGGGGTGGAGCTGCGCAACCGCCTGGCTGACAAAAACGTGTCCCTCACCCTGCCTAGCCAGCGGGTGGATCGTTTCGATCAAAACATCGCCCACATCCTGGGCGGTACCCGCAAGGCGGGCCTCACCTTTGCGCCGGAGGCCGGCAGCCAGCGCCTGCGCGACATCGTCAATAAGGGGCTCACCGATGCGGAGCTGCTGGCCGGCGTGCGTACGGCGATGGAGAACGGCTATCGCAAATTGAAGCTCTATTTCATGATCGGCCTGCCGGGTGAAACCGATGCCGACGTGCTTGGCATCGCCGATACCTGCCAGGCCCTGCAGCAGCAGTGCTCAGATCTGGGCCGGCTGGAGCTCAACCTCACGATCAGTAATTTCACGCCCAAGCCCCACACGCCATTCCAGTGGCACAGCGTCAGCACCGATGAATTTCGGCGGCGTCAGGAGCTGTTGCGCCGCGCCCTGCGCCAGTTGCGGGGCCTCAAAACTAATTTCAGCGATGTGCGCCTTTCCGCGGTGGAAGACTTTGTTGGCCGCGGCGACCGCCGCCTCTCAGCGGTGATTGAGGCGGCTTGGCGGGCCGGGGCGGGCTTGGATGCCTGGTTTGAGTCGGCCGAGCGCAGCTACGCCGCCTGGACCGGTGCGATCGAGGCGGCGGGTCTAGGCGGCCGCTATCGCCAGCTGGAGCTAGGCGCTTGGAGCGCGGTGGAGGCGATGGATGCTGCTGACCTGGAGACCTTTTGCGAACAGAGCCTGCCCTGGGACCACATCGATTCCGGCCTGGATAAGCGCTGGCTGGCTGAGGACCTGCAGCGAGCCCTGGCTGCCACCGTGGTGCCCGATTGCTCCTTTGAAGGCTGTAGCAGCTGTGGTGTGTGCGGCCCGGAGCTTGGCCACAACGTGGTAATTCCGCCGCCTGCCATTCCGGCGGCCCTTCCCCAGCGGGCCCCTGCCAGCGACCGGGTCGACCGGCTCCGCATTGGCTTTGCCAAAACTGGCTCCCTTGCTTTGATTAGCCACCTAGACACCTTGCGGATGCTGGAGCGGGCCCTGCGCCGCTCCGGCTTGCCGGTGAGTTTCACCGGTGGCTTCCATCCTCTGCCTCGCCTGCAGCTAGCCCTGCCGCTGCCCTTAGGGGTAGAGGGCAGCGGTGAGTGGCTGGATTTGGAGTTCACCGAACAGGTGGATCCAGGCCTGGTGCGCTCTCGGTTGCAGCCTGAGCTTCCACCTGGCTTCCAGTTGCTCTCGGCTATTCGGGTTGAGGTGTTTGGCGTCAGCCTTTCCCAAGAGCTGGCTTCTGCCCATTGGCAGTTTGTTTTGCAGTCCCAAGCCGGGGCGGCACCGACCCTGGAGCAGTGGCAGCAGGCCCGCGCCAGCCTGCTCGCCGCGGAGACGCTGACCTGGAACGACACAGATAAAAAAGGTCGCCCCCGCAGCCGCGATTGCCGGCCGTTTCTGCTCGATTTGCAATGGGCGGAGCCGCAGTCGGATGGCTCCTTGCTGTGCAGCCTATGGGCTGCGATTGATGCCGCTGGCCGCAGTCTCCGCCCTGAGCAGGTGCAGCACTGGCTCGCTGAACGGCTCGGTCAATCCCTTGCCCTGAGTGGCTTGCGGCGGAAGGACTTGGTGCTGAAGCCGTGCTAATTTCCTACCAAGGCGAATAGCCGATTGGGCTCGGTTTATTGATCGAGTTCCAGCGGTTGCCGGTAGCCAGGTTCGCTGGTTTAACCGCCCCAGGACACCTCTGTCCCAGTCTTCGCCCCACCGCTCTCAGGAAGCTCGATTCTTGAAAGCTGTTTCGCGGCACTTGATGCGCGAAAGATTCAGAACAGCATTTTTTGCAGCATTGCCGCCAGAACGATCCGGATTTGCCGGCGTTCCGATCATTTTCTGGGCTTCCAATAGTCCAAGTTTTTTGGCTTGTTGATGTTTGTCTGGCCTGCCCCCGTAGGGCTTGCACCAGGTTTCAGCCTTCAAGTCCGCCCATATCCATCGTCTTATCCCTGGCCGGGCCCGTCGGGCCCATCCCATTCCCCATGCCCCAGCAGATCGTCATAGCCGAGCAACTGCGAATCGCCGCAGTTCTCAACGACGAACGTGTTGATGAACTGGTTGTAGCCCAAGGCCGCTATCAGATCGGAGACGTCTATCTAGGCACCGTTGAAAATGTGTTGCCTGGCATCGATGCCGCTTTTGTAAATATCGGCGAAAGCGAAAAGAACGGCTTTATTCACGTCACCGATCTGGGTCCCCTGCGGCTGCGCAAGGGAGCGGCCGGCATTACCGAGCTACTGGAGCCGCGCCAGAAGGTGTTGGTGCAGGTGATGAAGGAGCCCACCGGTACCAAGGGCCCCCGCCTCACCGGCAACCTGGCCTTGCCGGGGCGGTTTTTGGTGCTGCAGCCCCACGGCCAGGGAGTGAACATCTCCCGCCGCATCAACGGTGAGAACGAGCGCAACCGGCTGCGGGCCCTCGGTGTGCTGATCAAGCCACCAGGCGCCGGCCTGCTGATCCGCACCGAGGCAGAAGCTGTTAGCGAAGAGCTGCTAATTGACGACCTTGAAGCCCTGCTGCGCCAGTGGGAGGGCATCCAAACCGCCGCAGAAACCGCCAGCCCACCGGTGCTGCTCAACCGCGACGAAGACTTTGTGCATCGCGTCTTGCGCGATCTCTACAGCCCAGAGCTGGTGCGGGTGGTGGTTGATACCCCGGAAGCGGTTGCCCGGGCCAATGCTTTTCTTGGCTCTGATCACACCACGGTGCTGGTGGAAGCTCACACCGAATCGGCGGAGATTCTCGAGCACTTCAAGGTCAATGCCGCCATTCGCGATGCCTTGAAGCCGCGAGTTGATCTGCCTTCCGGCGGCTACGTGATTATCGAGCCCACCGAGGCGCTCACTGTCATTGATGTCAACTCCGGCTCCTTCACCCGCTCGGCCAACTCCCGCGAGACGGTGCTCTGGACCAACTGCGAAGCGGCGGTGGAGATCGGCCGCCAACTGAAGCTGCGCAATATCGGCGGCGTAGTGATCATCGACTTCATTGATATGGAGTCCCGTCGTGATCAGCTGCAGCTGCTCGAGCATTTCACCCAGGCTGTTCGCGACGATGCCGCCCGTCCCCAGATAGCCCAACTCACCGAGCTCGGCCTAGTGGAGCTCACCCGCAAGCGCCAGGGTCAGAACATCTACGAACTGTTTGGGCGAGCTTGTCCCAGCTGTGGGGGCTTGGGTCATGTGGCCGTGCTGCCAGGCAAAGACACGCTGCAGCCCCTGGCAATCCTCACCGGCCTGGTGCGCTCCGCCGCATCGGCTCGCGCTGAGGTACTCAGCCCCGCCATCCCCGATGCCGCTACCGGTCGCCGCCGCCGAGGCGGTCGAGGCGGGCGCAATGGCAGTGAGTTCCTTGATGCGCCTGGCACGCAGGCCGCTGATGGGGTCGAGATCGTCCCGATCGAGGCACCTGTCTCAGGCAGCGGCGCCAGCATGGAGCCGGCCCCCCGCCGCTTTGATCAGGAGCTGGTGGCCGTGCCGATGGATGCGGACCAGGAATTGGTGTTTGGCTGGATGGGCCTCAATCCCGCCCTGCTGCTAGAGCAGCCCCCCAGCAACGACAACGTCGTGGTCAGGGTGGTTCGCCCCGGCATGGAGGCGGAAGAAGTGCTGGAGCAAGCCAGGCAGCAGCTGGCCGCTGCCGGTTCCCGTCGTCGCCGCGGACGAGGTGGTCGTGGCGGTACCGCGGCCGCCGCTGACGCTCAGTACGGCCATGGAGATATGCCGGCCTCAGGCTTAGATGCTGTGGCTATGCCGGCCCCGGTGGAAATAACGCCCCTGCCAGAGCTCAGCGAGCCCGAGACTGTGGTCACGGTGTCGGTGCCGACCACTGCCAGCATCGCTCCTCCTGAAGTCGAGATTCCAGCTCGCCGCGGTCGCACCCGCAGTTCTGCGGCCAAAACCCCTGCAGCGAAAACCCAAACCTCCCAGGCCACAACCCCCCAAGCCCCAACCTCCCAAACTGACACCGCGGTGGCAGTTGCTGAGCCAGAGCTTGATGAGTCAGGCGAACCGCGCCGCCGCCGCCGTCGCTCCTCGGCCTCCAGCTGAGTGGGCCGGCCGGAGCCGGATCCCTGGCAGGGCCGGGATCCGGGCGAGTGCGCCGGCGTTGATGAGGTAGGTCGTGGCTGTCTGTTCGGCCCTGTGTTTGCCGCTGCGGTAGTGCTGCCGGCCGCAGCGCTACCGCCCTTGGCTGGTCTGGGGCTCACCGATAGCAAAAAGCTCACCGCCCGGCGCAGGGCGGCCCTGATACCCGTTATCCAGCGTCTGGCGGCTTCCTGGGCCCTCGGCCAGGCCTCAGCGGCAGAAATCGATCGCGGCGGCATCCGGCTAGCAACCGAGCTGGCCATGGCCCGCGCCCTGCAAAAACTGTCGTGTCCGTTTGAGCTGCTGCTGGTGGATGGGGTGCTGCCCCTGCGGGGCTGGCACGGCGACCAGATCACAATTGTGCGAGGCGATAGCCACTGCCTGGCGATTGCGGCCGCCAGCGTGCTGGCTAAGCAGGCCCGGGACGCCTTGATCACCGCCCTGGCGCAGCGCTATCCGGGCTATGGGCTGGAGCGACACGCTGGTTATGGCACGGCCTTGCATCGCGCCGCCCTCCAAAACCTCGGCACAACGCCGCTGCATCGTCATAGTTTTTTGGGGCGGCTGGAGCTCAGTGCTCCTGGCACCAGAGGCGATAGTCGCTGAGTAGCTGCTGCCCCACCCGGCCCTTGATGCCCAGCAGGATGCCCGCCAGCAGAGAGCGGCCGGTGGCCTCCAGCACCTTGGCTGGAATCAGTTTGAGCAGCGATGGCTGGCTCACCGTCACGGCCAAGCTGGCTTCCCCTTCCAGCCCGTTGGCACCCGCTGCCAACCAGGATCCCAGGGTGAGCTGGAAATCATCCACTAGCCCCAAACCCTCCAGTTCACACTCGGTGGCTTCCAGCACCAGCCGTTCTTGGGCCAGACGGATGCGCAGATCTACCACCGGCTGAATCTGCAGTTGAAATACCTGCAGATGGGTCACCGCGTAGCGATAGCGACCTGGGCCAAGGGGCTCGAGCTGGTTGGGATCCAGCAGGGCTTTGACCACCCGATCCTGATCGCTCAAGTAGGCGGCCAGCCGTTCGGGCTGGTGGCTCACGTCAAGTTGCAGTTGCTGACTGGCGCAGAAGGCCAGGGGCATGGCCTGCGGGCCGGCGCGGCATGATCCTATCGGTCACCACTCGATGGCCTCTCCTCGGTTTCGGAAACGATGCGTTTTGCCTTCCTCGGGCCGGCCGGCACCTACGGCGAGCAGGCAACCCGGCAACTGGCCGAGTTGGAAGGTGTCGCCAACCCTGAATTGGTGCCTCAGCTAGGTATCCGGGCTGTTGTTCAGGCCCTAGCCCAGGGCACCTGTGATGCGGCAGTGGTGCCTGTAGAGAATTCAGTGGAGGGGGGGGTGACGGCCTGCCTGGACGCGCTCTGGGAGCATCCGGATCTCAGCGTCGCCCGTGCCTTGGTGCTGCCGATCCGCCATGCCCTGCTTGGCAGCGGCCCGATTACGGGCGTGAGTGAGGTGTTGTCCCATCCCCAGGCCCTAGCCCAGTGCAGCCAGTGGCTGTCGGAACACCTGCCCCAGGCCCTGCAGTTGCCCACCAGCTCCACGGCGGAGGCGGCCCGCATGGTGGCGGGCAGCCGCTTCCGCGCAGCGATCGCCTCCCAGCAGGCCGGCACGGAGCATGGCCTGCTGGAGCTGGCCTATCCGATCAATGATGTGGCGGGCAACTGCACCCGCTTCCTGTTGCTGCGGCGGGGCCCGCGCTCATCGCAGGGCCCGATGGCAAGCCTCGCCTTTTCCCTGCACTCCAACCAGCCAGGGGCCCTGCTCGAAGCGCTTGGCTGCTTTGCCCAGCGCGGGCTCAACATGGGCCGGATCGAGTCGCGCCCATCAAAGCGGGAGATGGGCGAGTACATATTTTTCGTTGATCTGGAGCTTCCCGATGGATCGACCCCTCTGGAGGCAGCCCTTGCTGAGCTAGCGCCCCTTTGCGAGCACCTGGCCCTATTTGGGGCCTACCCAGTCACCAACCTCGCTTAGGCCTGGCTGGGCTTGCGGCCGCGAAAGACGCCAAATTGCATCAGTCCGGTGGCGAAGGCCCAACGCATCAGCAGGATCGTGGGAGTTTCGCGCAGGCCTTGCAAAACTGCGGCGGGACCCAGGCCCAGGATGGCGCCGGGCCGGCGTACCCCCTCAAAGATCGATTCGATCCAGGAGGGCAGGGTGGCGCTGGTCCAGTCGCCTGTTTCGATGCTGATGCCACCGGATTGGGCGCTTGATTCCAGGTGCTTTTGCAGTCCGCGGATACTGGCGAATTCAGGATGGGCCCACTGTTCAAGCAACTGACGCATCACCCAGCGCTCTCGCCGATCCATGGCGCCATCGGCCGGATCGCGCCGGTTCCAGTCGGCTACAGCCAGCAGGCCGCCTGGTTTGAGCACACGCAGCAACTCATCGGCGTAGCGCTGCTTGTCGGGCATGTGGGGACAGGCCTCCACACTCCAGACGGCATCAACGCTGGCATCGGCAATTTCCAGGGCCAGGGCATCCATCACCGCAAAGCGGCAGCTGAGGCCGGCTGGCGTTAGGGCAGTGGCCCGGGCTATCTGGGCCGGGCTGATGCTGATACCCAGGACGTTCAGTCCATAGTCCCTCGCCAGGATGCGGGCGCTGCCGCCAATGCCGCAGCCCACATCAAGCACGGTGGAGCCGCGGGGCAGTTGGTCGAGGCCGCTCCAGCGCGCTAGTTCATGGACGAAGGTTTCTTTGGCAACTCGGAAATCCTGGTGGCGCGACCTGGCGCTACCACTCTGGCGGTAGTAGCCCAGGTGGATATGGTCCCCCCAGAGCCGCTCCAGCAGCTGGTCATTGGTCCAGCGGTCGTAGGCGTCTGCCACGCTTGCTGAGGATTCATAACGCCGCCGGCGTTTCAGCCAAAGGCGTGCCGATAGGGCGACGGCAAGGCAGCCAAGGGCTCCGGCCCCGATGGTGGCGGCCAGGGGCCAGCTCAGGACGGTCATGGCAGGAGTTATTGGGGCTGGAAGGTGTCTTTGAGCACGGTGCGTGCCGCCAACTGCCTCCTGGTCTGGTCCAGCAGTTCGTATTCCTGGCGCAGGCGCTCGCTGGTATCAGTGATCTCCAGCAGGGCCTGCTGGTGGTCGGCAACGGGGCCACCTAGGTGGGCTCCGATCCAGAACGACAGCTCCCTGGGTAGGTCGGGCAGGTCGTTGGGCAGGCTGGTGGGTTTGCCAATCAGCTTGCCGGTTAGTTCCACCACATCCCGCAGGGCTTGGCCGACATCGCCCGCCAACGCAGCCAGCTCCGCATGGCTTGTCTCGGGTTCATCCTCAATCCAGCTAACCATTCCCACCCGAAAGGGCGCCTCACGCACGATGTCGAGTACGCGAAAACGCTGTTGCCCCATGGTCACGATGTTGCTGTGGTCGTCGTCCTGGGTCTGACAGTGCAGGATCTCGGCACAGCAGCCCACATCGGCCATTGTTTGGTTTTGGGGGTCCCAACGCACAACTCCGAAGCGCTGGTCTCCGGCCATCACCGTGCGCAGCAGCATCCTGTAGCGGGGCTCAAAAATATGAAGTGGCAGTACTTCCTGGGGGAAGAGCACCACGTCGGGCAAGGGAAACAGCGGCAGCTCCCTTACGGCCAGCTCGCCCATGGCTTGAACAGGAGATGCGACTCCATCCTAGAAAAAATGCCCCTGCCACGCGTTGGCGTGACAGGGGCTCCGGCTGCGGTCAGCGACTGGGCAGGCAGGATCACCCGAGATTGGGCTCAGAGCTTGACTTCAATATCAACGCCGCTGGGCAGGTCAAGCTTCATCAGTGCGTCGATCGTCTTTGCCGAAGGGCTGTAGATATCGATGATGCGCCGATGGGTGCGGGTTTCGAAGTGCTCGCGGGAGTCTTTGTCGACGTGGGGCGAGCGCAGCACGCAGTAAATCTTGCGCTTGGTGGGCAGCGGAATGGGGCCGATCGCCGTTGCGGCGGTGTGGTCGGCGGTTTCGATGATTTTTTCGCAGGAGAGATCAAGCATCCGGCGATCAAACGCCTTGAGGCGAATGCGGATCTTCTGCTGGGCAATGGCTGTGGACATGTCGGATCAGGCGTCAGGAAGCTCCTGGGCGAAACGCCCGGGTGGCTGGTGGAGCTGGATTGTCGAGGAGCGGCAGGTGGGGTGGAGACCGTGGAGGTCCCACCCCAAAAACCTACCTCAGGATCAGGCGATGATCTTGGAGACCACGCCAGCACCGATGGTGCGGCCACCTTCGCGGATAGCGAAGCGCATGCCCTGCTCAATGGCCACGGGGCAGATGAGCTCGCCGGTCATCTTGATGCGGTCGCCGGGCATAACCATTTCGACGTTGGCACCGTCGTCAGAGGTGAAGGCGGTGATCTGACCAGTTACGTCCGTTGTACGGATGTAGAACTGGGGGCGATAGCCAGCAAAGAAGGGGGTGTGGCGGCCGCCTTCTTCTTTCTTCAGCACGTAGACCTCACCTTCGAATTTGGTGTGGGGCTTGATGGAGTTGGGCTTCACCAGCACCATGCCGCGCTCGATGTCCTCCTTTTGGATACCGCGCAGCAGTAGTCCACAGTTGTCGCCAGCCAAACCCTCTTCGAGCAGCTTGCGGAACATTTCCACGCCGGTGACAGTGGTCTCGCGGGTGTCGCGGATGCCGACGATTTGAACGGTTTCGCCAACCTTGACCTTGCCGCGTTCGATACGGCCGGTGGCCACGGTGCCGCGACCGGTGATCGAGAAAACGTCCTCGATGGCCATCAAGAAGGGTTTGTCTACTTCGCGCTCAGGCTCAGGAATCGACTCGTCGACTGCGTCCATCAGGTCGAGGATTTTGTCAACCCACTCATTGGCACCACGCTCGGCCTTGTTGCCAGCTTGGATAAATTCGAGGGCCTTCAGGGCTGAACCTGCCACCACGGGGATGTCATCGCCAGGGAAGTCGTAGCTGCTGAGCAGCTCGCGCATTTCCAGTTCGACAAGCTCGAGGATTTCCTCGTCGTCGACCATGTCCTTCTTGTTGAGGAACACCACTAGGGCGGGAACACCCACCTGTTTGGCAAGGAGGATGTGTTCCTTGGTCTGGGCCATCGGCCCGTCGGTCGCGGCTACTACCAGGATCGCGCCGTCCATTTGGGCGGCACCGGTGATCATGTTCTTGACGTAGTCAGCGTGGCCGGGGCAGTCCACGTGAGCGTAGTGACGCTTTGTGGTCTCGTACTCGACGTGCGCCGTGTTGATAGTGATGCCCCGCTCTTTCTCCTCAGGAGCACCATCGATCTCGTCGTAGGCCTGGGCCTTGGCCATGCCTTGGGACGCCAACACGTTGGTGATGGCAGCCGTGAGGGTGGTTTTGCCGTGGTCAACGTGGCCGATAGTGCCAATGTTGACGTGGGGTTTGTTCCTTTCGAACTTCTCGCGTGCCATGAGTAGAAAGAATCGGGGGGGTTAGTGGGTAGAGGAGAGATCAGGAATTGCCCTGATTCTTGGAGATGATGGCCTCAGCCACATTGCGAGGAACTTCCTCGTAATGGCTGAACTCCATCGAGAAAATACCCCGACCCTGGGTCATGGATCGGAGCTGGGTGGCGTAGCCGAACATTTCGGCCAGGGGCACTTTTGTTTGGACCTTGGACTGACCATTATCAATGGACTGTCCTTCGACCTGGCCTCGACGGGATGAGAGGTCGCCGATGACCGACCCAAGGAAATCCTCGGGGATCTCGACTTCCACCTTCATCATTGGCTCAAGAAGTACGGGATTGCACTTCTTGACGGCGTCTTTAAAGGCCATGGATCCGGCAATTTTAAACGCCATCTCCGAGGAGTCGACGTCGTGGTAAGAGCCGTCAACCATGGTTGCCCTGACGTCGATCATGGGGAAACCAGCAATCACACCGGATTGGCAGGTCTCCTTCATGCCGGCTTCTGCGGGACCGATGTACTCCTTGGGAACGATGCCGCCAACAATTTTGTTGACAAATTCGAATCCTGTGCCTGGCTCGCCGGGCTCCATTTCGATCACTACGTGACCGTATTGGCCTTTACCACCGGTCTGACGGGCAAATTTGCCTTCACCCTTGGAGCTGGTGCGAATGGTTTCGCGATAGGACACTTGGGGAGCGCCGATGTTCGCTTCAACCTTGAACTCGCGCAGCATCCGATCCACCAGGATTTCAAGGTGGAGTTCTCCCATGCCAGCAATAACTGTCTGGCTGGTTTCAGGATCGGTGGAGACCCGGAAAGTGGGGTCTTCTTCTGAAAGTGACTGAAGAGCTTTGGAAAGCTTCTCCATGTCACCCTTGGTTTTCGGCTCAACAGCCACCGAGATCACGGGCTCGGGGATGAAGAGCGATTCGAGAATGATCGGGTCAGATTCGACGCAAAGCGTGTCTCCAGTGGTGGTGTCCTTAAGGCCCAAGACAGCCCCAAGATCACCGGCACGCAGCTCATCAACCTCTTCACGGTCAACAGCCTTGAGCAAGATCAAGCGGGAAATGCGCTCCTTCTTGTCTTTGGTGGAGTTGAGCACATAGCTGCCTTTGTTGAGCACCCCGGAATACATGCGCACAAAAGTGAGCTTGCCGTAGGGGTCAGCCATCACCTTGAAGGCCAAGGCGCTGAAGGGCGCGCTGTCATCGCAGGGGCGGTTTGACTCGCTGCCGTCTGGCAGGAGGCCAGTGATGGGAGGCACATCAACTGGTGCTGGTAGGTAGTCGACCACTGCGTCCAATACCAGCTGCACGCCCTTGTTTTTGAAGGCTGAGCCACACACCATCGGCACCAAGCCGTTGTGGATGGTGGCCTTACGGATGCCTTTGATCAACTGCTCTTCGGTGAGCTCGCCATTTTCCAGGAAGGGATCGATTAAGTCTTCGTCGGACTCAGCGACCGTTTCCATTAACTTGAGGCGCCACTTTTGAGCCTCTTCAATCATATTTTCAGGAATTTCACCTTCAATGATGTCGGTGCCGAGATCATTGGTGTAAATAATCGCCTTATTGCGCACAAGGTCGATAATTCCCTTTAGTTCGCCCTCTGCTCCGATCGGCAGCTGGATCGGTGCGGCATTGGCTTTGAGCCGATCCTTGATTTGGTCGTAGACCTTCAGGAAGTCGGCACCGGTCCGGTCCATCTTGTTGACGAACACGATGCGAGGCACGTTGTAGCGGTCAGCCTGACGCCAGACGGTCTCTGACTGGGGCTGTACGCCACCAACGGCGCAGAAGACAGCAACCACGCCGTCCAGGACCCGCATCGAACGTTCCACCTCGATGGTGAAGTCGACGTGCCCGGGGGTGTCGATGATGTTGATGCGGTTGTCTTTCCAAGTGGTGGAAATGGCAGCCGCGGTGATCGTGATACCACGCTCACGCTCCTGCTCCATCCAGTCGGTGACCGCTGCACCGTCATGTACCTCGCCCATCTTGTGGACGACGCCTGAATAGAACAGAATCCGTTCAGTAGTCGTGGTTTTGCCCGCATCGATGTGGGCGGCAATACCAATATTTCTAACGCGTTCCAGTGGAAAGGCGCGGGCCACGGGGGAGGTCTCCGAAAGGTCAACAAAACGTGGGCGTCACTCTACAGACTGGGTCTGTTGAGGCTGAAGTCGCCCTGGGCTTCAGCAGTTCAGGCGGGATCAGTAGCGGTAATGGGCGAAAGCCTTGTTGGCTTCAGCCATCTTGTGGGTCTCTTCCCGCTTGCGAACCGCGCTACCGGCTTCGTTGGCTGCATCCATCAGCTCACCAGCCAATTTCTGGGCCATGCTGCGACCGTTGCGGGCGCGGGAGAAATTCACCAGCCAGCGCAGAGCCATGGCTGTACCGCGCTCCTGGCGAACTTCCATCGGGACTTGGTAGGTGGCACCGCCAACCCGGCGGGCACGAACCTCAACCAACGGAGTGGCATTCCGTACAGCTGTCTCAAACAGCTCAAGCGGATCATTACCAGTGCGGTCATTGATCAAGGAGAAGGCATCCGAAAGGATGCGCTGTGCCGTGGACTTTTTGCCGTGCTTCATGAGCCGGGCCACGATCATGGAGGCCAAGCGGCTATTGAACTGGGGGTCGGGAAGCACTGGGCGCTTCTCGGCGGCATTGCGGCGAGACATGGTCGACCGGAGCGGGGAGAACTAGGGGAAGGGAATTGAGCGGGCATCGGTGAAGCCCTTTGCTGAAGTTGCTGGTCAGCGGCTAGTCACGCTGATCTAGGCGGGTTCAGTTCTTTGGCGTCTTGGCGCCGTACTTGGAGCGGGACTGGCGACGGTCCTTGACGCCCGCGGTGTCCAAGGTGCCGCGGATGATGTGGTAGCGGACGCCAGGCAGATCCTTGACGCGTCCACCTCGGATCAGAACCACAGAGTGCTCCTGAAGGTTGTGCCCAATGCCAGGGATGTAGGCGGTCACCTCAAAGCCAGAGGTGAGACGCACCCGAGCCACCTTGCGCAGGGCCGAATTCGGCTTCTTTGGGGTGGAGGTGTATACGCGTGTGCACACACCGCGGCGCTCGGGACAAGCGCGCAGGGCGGGCGACTTGGTCTTCCGGGAAAGACTCTGGCGCTCAGTACGGATTAGCTGCTGAATGGTGGGCATCGAGGACCGGGGTCTGGTCGGAGAATATTGGTCGGACGTCCGACCGATTTCGACAATCCGTCACCTTACTGGGTCGCCTGTCGTCCTCCTCCTGAGCGGCTGAAGGCAGTGCCGCAGGCGCAACTCACCGTGCCTTCGCCTGGACGTACCAAAAAGCCGCCGCCGCTGATGTCACCCCGGTAGTCCAGGCTCAGGCCGCTCAGCAGGTTCAGCTGCTCTGCTGGCGCATAAAGGGTGATGCCATCGGCGCGGGCAATCGGCGTGCCCGCCAGGTGGCCGGGGCGCAAGCGAATCGCCCAGCGCTCACAGCGCCCATCTACTAAATCCAGATGCATCATCCCGGGGGTGCCCGCCACAGCTGCGTGCCGGCCCAGCTCGGCGGCGGCGGCGGCGGTCACGCGCAGGCTGTGCGCCTTGGCCATGGGGATGGGAGGCTGCATATCTGAGCTCACTTTGGCAGCCTGCTTACGGCACCAGTCCGACACCGTTGTGAACCGATCCGGCCACACCCCGCCCTTTTACCTGCAGGGACCCCCCCAGTACCAGCCCGGTGGAGCTGCCGCCATCGAGATTCAGGGCGTCTTGCAGTCCTAGCTGTTGCAGCAGGGCCGCTGTTTCCCCCAGGGAGGGGCCGCTGTCCTGGATCCCTTCCAGGGTGATCAGCCAAATCTGGCGGTCGTCTCTGGCCAGCACGGTGCGGGGTGCTCCTTGGCTGAGGAAGGCGGAACTGAAGTTTTCAGCGGCGCCATTGAGCACGATGCGGCCAGCCTGCAAAAGCAATGGCCCCCCGCCGATCACGTGTGTTGCGAGGCCGAGGCTGCTGCTGGGGCGGCTTTCGATCTGGAGCCGATCGCCCAAGCCCCAGGGCAGCTCACTGCCGCCCCTTCCCACCAGCAGCAGGTCATCGCCCCGTAGCGGCACACCCGCATCCAGTTCCGAGGGGCCAAACTGCTGCCGCACCAGGCCCCCTTGGATTAATAAGCCAGTCTCAGAGCCACTGAGGGCTCGGTAGTTGGGCCCCCAATCGGCTGTATAGCGGCTGATGCCTCGCTGCACGTAGCCACTGTTGACAACGGCGACCGGTAGACGCAGAGCTCCGGGGCCCACAACCCATTCTGAAAGCTGTAGCCGGCCAAAGCGGGGCATGGTTCGCTCGTCCCAGGCGGCGACTCCCCGGTTCAAAATTGGCCCGGAAAGCCAGCGGCCGTCTTGTTTTACAGCCCCCAAGGGCAGGCGCCTTACCCGGTTGAAGTAACCCCCATTGATCGCTACCCAGGCCTGCTGCTGGTTGGCGAGCTGCACCAGGGAGCTGAGGCCCTCCATGGCTCCAGGCCTAGCCAGGGGCCGCAGCTGCAATGAGGCGTTAAGTGGATCAACGCGGATCGCGTTAATGCGCACCCCCTGGCGGACCAGGCGATCCCACTGAAGTTCCTTGCCAAGCAGGTCCTGCAGGCGCGGATCGATCGGGGCTGGACTGTCGGGGCGGCTAGCGGCCCCCTGGTCCGGCCACTCGATCACCACCCGGTTGGGTTCGCCAAGGCTGAATACCCGCGTCAATTTGGCTGCGGAGGGTTTGAGCCTCAGCCCGGCGCTGTCCTGCTGGGCCTGGAGGCCCAGACTCCCCAGCAGGGTCTGTTGGTCGCTGCGGCTGAGCAGGTCGACCACAAGTCCGGCGTCGTCTCTACCAATGGTCGCCGGGCCGCCCAGATCGAGCACGATTCGCTTGACGGGGCCAGGGTTTGAGCTGCGCACCTGGAGTAGCTGGGGCCTGGCCAGCTCCAGGCTGAGCAGGCTGCCCTCCTGGCGTAGGCCCACGCCGATGCGGCCGAACAGGCTGCTCACCTCTACCGCTACCTCGTCTTCAAGGCTGCGTTGGGCGCTGGCGGACACCTTGAGTTCCTGGCCAAACCACTCCAGCTCCAGAGTCCCATCGCTGCGGCTGCGGCTGGAGACCCCGAGCTGGTTCTCGAGCACCTCTAGGGGTATCCACAGTTGTTGGGGCGTGTTGCCCAAGCCCCCAACCCAGAGCCAGCGGGCGCTCTGGAGCCGGCCGTTGATGCGGATACTGCTGCCCTGGCGCTCAGTTGCGGCGGCTGCACCGATTGGGACCAGCGGCGGTGGCGGCGGCGGCGTAATCGGCATGGCCTGGCCGACCCCTGGCAGGCACAGAACCAGGAGCCAGCCAGCCAGCAATGCAGTAGGGGCCATGGGCCAGCCAGGCCGACAGCCATGAAAGCTAGCCCTCTTTATGAGTGAGGGCGCCCTGGTTTGGGGATGTGCATCCCTAGGATCGGCAGCTCTGCTGTTGCCAGCACCTATTGGTGTTAGCGGCGCTGCCCTGACAGATCACCTGCCGGACCGTCTCGGGTTATGCCTCACTTCTCTCGCCCTGTTTGGCCCCATTGCGATAGCGCTGCTCCGGCCGCTGTCGCTGGCGAAAAGGACGCCTGTGGTGTGGGCTTTCTGGCCAATCTTCAGGGCGAAGCCAGCCACTGGGTGCTGCAGCAGGCCCTGCGCGGCCTCGACTGCATGGAACACCGCGGTGGTTGCGGTGGTGATGGTGATTCCGGCGATGGGGCCGGGGTGCTCTGCGGCATCCCCTGGAGCTATCTAGAAGAGGTATGGCCTGAGGCGGCGGCAGCCAAGGGAGCGGCTCGCGGTCTGGGCATGGTTTTCCTGCCAGCCGATGCTGCAAAGCGCGAGCAGGCAAAACTTTTTTGTGATGATGAGGCCGCCAAGCTGGGGCTGGTCAGCCTGGGTTGGCGTGCAGTCCCTCTGGATGCATCTGTTCTCGGCCCCCTGGCCCGCCAGACCGCTCCGGCCATTGAGCAGTGGCTGCTTGCCGCCGACCAAGCTGGTGATGACCTGGAAGCGCTGCTGTTTCGACTGCGCCGCCGTTGCGGCGATCGGGCCCGCGCCGTTTGGGGGCCAGGGCCGGGTGAGCTCTATTTCGCTTCCCTGAGCAGCCGAACTGTTGTCTACAAGGGCATGGTGCGTTCAGCGGTGCTGCCTGCTTTCTATGGCGACCTGCGCGATGCACGCTTTGCCGTGAGCTTTGCGGTGTATCACCGCCGTTTCAGCACCAACACCCTGCCCCGCTGGCCCCTGGCCCAGCCCATGCGGCTGCTCGGACACAACGGTGAGATCAATACTTTGTTGGGCAACCTCAACTGGGCAAGGGCTTCGGAAGCCAATCTCGATGCGGTATGGGGGGAGGCGGCTGCAGAGCTGAAGCCAGTGGTGAACCCCGCCTTCAGCGATTCCGCCAACCTCGACGCCACCCTTGAACTGCTGGTGCGCAGCGGCAGGCCGATCACCGAGAGCCTGCTCACCCTGGTGCCAGAAGCTTTCCGCGACCAGCCCGAGCTGGCAGATAAGCCCGATATCCAGTCTTTTTACGAGTATTCCGCCTGCACCCAGGAGCCATGGGATGGTCCGGCCCTGCTGGTGTTCGCCGATGGCCGCTGCGTGGGAGCCACCCTCGATCGCAACGGCCTGCGCCCCGCCCGCTACTGCATTACCAGCGACGGTTTCGTGGTGATGGGCTCAGAAACCGGTGTGGTCGAGCTTGAGGAGAGCCGCATCATCGAAAAGGGTCGCCTCGGCCCTGGCCAGATGCTGGCAGTGGATCTGGAGCAGGGCCGCCTGCTGCGCAATTGGGAGGTGAAAGCCGAGGTGGCCGCCCGCCATCCCTACGGTGACTGGTTGGCGCAGCATCGCCGCACCCTCGTCCCCCAGCCCTGGACCCAGGAGCGTCAGCTGGGAGATCTGGAGCTGCTGCAACAGCAAACGGCCTTTGGCTTCACCGCCGAAGACTTCGAGCTGGTGATCGAGGACATGGCCGGCGCGGCCAAGGAGCCCACCTACTGCATGGGCGATGACATCCCCCTGGCGGTGCTCTCAGACAAGCCCCACCTCCTCTACGACTACTTCAAGCAGCGCTTCGCCCAAGTCACCAACCCGCCGATCGATCCGCTGCGGGAAAAGCTGGTGATGAGCCTGGAGATGCATCTGGGCAAGCGGGGCTCGCCGCTGCGCCCCGAAGCTGCCTCGGCGGCGGTGCTGCACCTGGCCAGTCCGATCCTCAATGAGGCGGAGCTTGCGGCGGTGAGCCAGCAGGGCCTGCCCACTACCACCCTTTCCACGCTGATGGCCGTCACCGATGGCCCTGGAGGCCTCGAGGTTGCGGTGCAGCGCCTGCGCAGCGCTGCCGAGGCGGCCGTGCGCGCTGGCAGCCAGATCCTGGTGCTGAGCGATCGGGGCGGCGAGGCTGGTGGGATCAATGCCACCACGGCCACCATTCCACCGCTGCTGGCCGTGGGCGCGGTGCATCACCACCTGCTCAACCTGGGCCTGCGGCTGCAGGCTTCCCTGGTGGTGGAAACGGCCCAGTGCTGGAGCACTCACCACCTGGCCTGCCTGATTGGTTATGGCGCCAGTGCCGTCTGCCCCTGGCTCACCTGGGAAACCAGCCGCCACTGGCTAGCCCACCCCCGGGTGCAGAAGCTGATCGAAACCGGCAAGCTGCCGGCGCTCAGCCCCGATCAGGTGCAGGCAAATGTGCGCAAGGCCCTAGAAGACGGCCTGCGCAAGATCCTCTCCAAGATCGGCATCTCCCTGCTGGCCAGCTATCACGGCGCCCAGATCTTCGAAGCCATCGGCCTTGGCGCCGATCTGATCCAGCTTGCCTTCAGTGGCACCACCAGCCGGGTGGCTGGCCTGAGCTTGGGCGAGCTGGCCAGCGAAACCCTCAGCTTCCATGCCAAGGCCTTCCCCGAGCTCAACCGCACCAAGCTCGAGTTCATGGGCTTCGTGCAATACCGCACTGGCGGCGAGTATCACCTCAATAGCCCGGAGATGGCCAAAGCCCTGCATGCCGCTGTCAAGGCGGGCCCCGGCTACGACCACTTCTCCACCTACAAAACCCTGCTGGAGCACCGGCCAGTCACGGCCCTGCGGGACCTGCTGGAACTCAAGCCCGCGCCCGCCCCACTGCCTATCGAGCAGGTGGAGAGCGTGGAGAGCATCTGCAGCCGCTTTTGCACCGGAGGCATGAGCCTCGGTGCCCTTTCGCGCGAGGCCCACGAGGTGTTAGCCATCGCCATGAACCGCATCGGCGGCAAGAGCAACAGTGGCGAGGGCGGCGAGGATCCGGCCCGCTTCCACACGCTCAACGATGTGGACGGCGACGGTCATTCGCCGACCCTGCCCAGCCTCAATGGCCTGCGCAACGGTGATACCGCCTGCTCCGCCATCAAGCAGATCGCCTCAGGGCGCTTCGGTGTCACGCCCGAATATCTGCGCAGTGGCCGCCAGCTGGAGATCAAGGTGGCCCAGGGGGCCAAGCCGGGTGAGGGCGGCCAGCTGCCTGGTCCGAAAGTGGATCCCTACATCGCCTGGCTGCGCAACAGCAAGGCCGGTGTGGCCTTGATTTCGCCGCCTCCCCATCACGACATCTATTCAATTGAGGATCTGGCCCAGCTGATCCACGACCTGCACCAGGTCCATCCCGCCGCCAAGGTGAGCGTGAAGCTGGTGGCTGAAATCGGCATCGGCACCATCGCCGCTGGCGTGGCCAAGGCCAACGCCGATGTGATTCAGATCTCCGGTCACGACGGCGGCACGGGCGCTTCACCACTCAGCTCGATCAAACATGCCGGCAGCCCCTGGGAGCTAGGCCTCACCGAGGTGCACCGGTCCCTGCTGGAGAACGGCCTGCGCGATCGGGTGCTGCTGCGGGCCGATGGCGGCCTCAAAACCGGCTGGGACGTGATCATCGCTGCCTTGCTGGGCGCCGAGGAATACGGCTTTGGCTCGGTGGCGATGATCGCCGAGGGCTGCATCATGGCCCGCGTTTGCCACACCAATAACTGCCCGGTGGGGGTGGCGACCCAGAAGGAAAACCTGCGCAAGCGCTTCCCCGGCGTGCCCGAGCACGTGGTGAATTTCTTCCTGTTTGTGGCCGAAGAGGTGCGCCAACTGCTGAGCGTGCTCGGTGTGGCCCGCCTCGAAGACCTGATCGGCCGCAGTGAATTGCTGCAGCCCCGGGCCGTGGCCCTGGCTAAAACCCAGGCCTTGGATCTCTCCTGCCTGATTGACCCGATCCCCGCTGCTGCTGATCGCAGCTGGCTTCAGCACGACGCCCAGGCCCACGGCAATGGACAAATCCTGGAAGATCAGCTGCTGGCCGATGCCGAGGTGATGGCGGCTATCGAGGGCCACGGCCGCGTGGCCCGCATCCTGACGATCGTCAACACAGATCGCAGCGTGGGCGCCCGCCTCTCCGGTGAGATTGCGGCGCGCCACGGCAACACCGGCTTCCAGGGCCAACTGGATCTCACCTACCTAGGGGCAGCTGGTCAGAGCTTCGGGGCCTTCGTGCTTCAGGGCATGAACGTGCGCCTGGTGGGTGAAGCCAACGACTATGTGGGCAAGGGCCTCAATGGTGGACGCCTCAGCGTGGTGCCCCCCGCCGGCGTCAACGACCCTGGCAACCAGGTGATCCTGGGCAACACCTGTCTCTATGGCGCCACAGGTGGAGAGCTGTTTGCCCTAGGCCGCGCCGGTGAGCGCTTTGGCGTGCGCAATAGCGGGGCCAAAACCGTGGTGGAGGGCGCCGGCGATCACTGCTGCGAATACATGACCGGTGGCGTGGTGGTGGTGCTGGGCAGCACCGGTCGCAATGTGGCCGCCGGTATGACCGGTGGTGTGGCCTTCATCCTGGATGAAAGCGGCGGCTTGGCGGAGCGGGTAAATCCGGAGATCGTGGCCATTTGTGAGCTCACCACCCCAGAGCAGGAGGCCCTGCTCAAGCCCTTGCTGGAGGCGCACCTTCAGGCAACCGGCAGCGCCAAGGCAGGCGCGATTCTGGCCGATTGGGAAGGCTGGAGGGGCCGTTTCAAGCTGCTGGTGCCCCCCAGCGAGAAGGCCAGCGTGGGTCTGGCGGAACGGCAGGCCGTGGCGGCTTAGCGCGGATACTCCCGCATCAGCCGCTGCACCTCGCCGGCGTGATAACTGCTGCGGGTGAGCGGGCTGCTCACCACTTGCAGGAAGCCGAGCTTCTGCTCGCCGTGCTGCTTGAACGCCGCAAATTGCTCCGGGGTCACGAAGCGATCCACTGGCAGATGTTTGGGGCCTGGCGAGAGGTACTGGCCGATGGTGACGATGTCCACCTGATGTCGGCGTAGATCGGCCATCACATCGAGCACCTCGGTGTCGCTTTCGCCCAGGCCAGTCATCAGGCCGGATTTGGTGTAGGTGCGCGGCCAGCCGCTACGCACCCGCTGCAGCAGCTCCAGGGAGCGCTCGTAGATGCCCTGCGGCCTGGCTTTTTTGTAGAGCCTGGGCACGGTTTCGATGTTGTGATTGAGCACCTCAGGGGCGCCTTCCATTACGGCGGCCAGCGCCTCCCAGTTGCCGCAGAAATCGGGGATCAGTAGCTCGATCGTGGTGAGTGGTGAGCGCTGGCGCACCTGCGCGATGCAGGCCACAAACTGGCTGGCGCCGCCGTCTACCAGGTCGTCGCGGTTAACCGAGGTGATCACCACGTGGCTCAGGCCCAGGCGGGCTACGGCTTCGCCGAGTCGTTCAGGTTCGCTGGGATCGAGCTCCCTCACGCTCTTGTCGAAATCGATGTCGCAATAGGGGCAAGCGCGTGTGCAGCCCGGCCCCATGATCAAAAAGGTGGCCGTGCCGCCGGCAAAGCACTCGCCAATGTTGGGGCAGCTGGCCTCCTGGCAGACGGTGTTGAGCTTGAGATCCTGCAGCAGGTCTGCCACCTCACCAATGCGCTCCCGCTGGGGGGCCTTGACGCGCAGCCAGTCGGGTTTGAGCAAGGCGCCAGTAGGGCCCCGGGGGGCCAGAAGAAGGGCTAAGACCAACTTTAGGAAGCCAGCAGCAGGCCAAGGCCTACAGCCGAGTTGATCCCCTAAACTCGCCTCATCGGGATGTGGCGCAGCTTGGTAGCGCACTTCGTTCGGGACGAAGGGGCCGCAGGTTCGAATCCTGTCATCCCGATTCTTTCAGCTGAGCTCGGCTCCCGGGTAACCCCTGGGGGTCACCATGCGTCCGTCTTTGGCGTAGCTGCTGCTATTGCCAATCAGCACCAGGGTCAGCATGTCCACTTGCTCCACCGGTAATTCGCCCAGGCTATGCAGGCTGACGGCCTCATCGGCTCGCCCTAGTTGGCGGGCCAGGGCTACCGGTGTTGAGGCCGGCCGGCCCTCCAGCAGCAGCTCCCTGGCTCGGGCCAGTTGCCAGTCGCGGCCCAGGGAGCGGGGGTTGTAGAGGGCTACTACAAAGTCTCCCGCAGCCGCTGCTTGCAGCCGCTTTTCGATCACTTCCCAAGGGGTGAGTCGGTCGCTGAGGCTGATGGTGCAGAAATCATGCATCAAGGGAGCTCCGGCCCTGGCAGCGGCGAGTTGCAGGGCCGAGATGCCCGGATGCACGCTGAAGCTGGGCCGGCCATCGGCTGGGCTGGCCAGCCAAAGCTCCAGGGCCAGGCCGGCCATGGCGTAGATGCCGCTGTCGCCAGAAGAGACCAGGGCCACATTCAGCCCCTGGCTCGCTAATTCCAGGGCCAGGGCGCAGCGGGCCCGTTCCTCGGTGAGTTGGCCGTTCCAGCGCAGCTGATCAGGTCGCCGCAGCGGTTCAAGCAGGTCGAGGTAAAGGCCGTAGCCCACCCACACCGTGGCTTCCGCTAGGGCGCGGCGGGCATCCGCAGTGAGCAGCTCCAGGCTGCCCGGGCCACTGCCCACTAGATGTAGCTGGCCCCGCTCGGGAGCCCATTGACTCTCGGCCAGAGCCACTGCCAGGGTGGCTGCCCCGAGCTCGCCTGGGTTGGCATGCTCGATGCGCTTGGTTTGCAGCAATTGGGCTGCGGGGCCAGCTGCCAGCAGGGCTGCGGCCTCGGCCACGCTGGCGGTGCCCATCTCTTGGGCCACGGCCGCCGATGGGGTGGGTACTGGCACTGCAGCTAGGGAATCGGCCCCAAACCAGCGCACTGGCCAGCCTCTTTTAGCTGCTAGAGCAAGCAGGGCCGGCTCATCGGCCTTGCGGTCGATGCTTGCCAAACCAGCTACGGATTCAGGTGCCAATTGCTGGTCGCCCAGGGTCTGTTCCAGCAAGCGCTCCAGCAGGCTCAGGCTGGTGTTGCGTTCACAGCCCATACCAAGCCAAAGGCTCGGCGGATGCCAGCGGCAGCCAGCGCCGGTGTGGATATCTACGACCAGATCTGCCTCTGGGTTCTCGCCAGAGCCACTGCCAGAGTCACCAGCGCGCTCTAGCAGGCAGGTGGCGGCCTCGAGCTCTAGCCAGCGGCGGCTGCCGTGGTGAGCTTCCAGCCGCAGCGGTTGATCCACATGGGCTGCCTTACGCATCAGGGCGCTCCAATCGCCCTGCCCCCGCTGCCAACCCCAGTCTTTGCCGAAGCTGTCGAGGCTCAGTAAGCCTGCTGCAGCCGTTGCCCCGGTGAGCACAGCCTGGCCGCCCAGGCAGGCGGCAATCTGGTGGCTCAGTCGCTCGGCCCCGGCCGCGTGCCCGCCTAGCAGGGGAATGGCGAACCGACCCTGGGGATCCATCACCACCACGGCAGGATCGCTCGTTTTATTCCCGAGCAGCGGCGCAATCAGCCTGGTCACAAGGCCACAGGCACCAACGACTACAAAGCCGCTGGCCGTTGACCACTGCTCAATTAAGCAATCCCCTGCGGCGTGCTGGTCGTCAGGTCCCACCTGGGAGTCGATCAGGCCGGCCTGAAGGAGCTGGTCCAGCACGGGGGCGCTGGCAGGGCTGAAGCCCAGGCCCCAGCGGCGGGCGCGCGGCGCGGCCTGCTCGGGGCGGTTGTTTGGTGAAGTCACGTACCTAGCTTCTGACGCAGCCCGGCCAGGGGACCGGGCGCCTTGGGCTTGAGCAGGGAACCATCTGGATTTAGCTGGCTGCGGGCCGATCCCCCCAGGCTGGTGGAGGTGCTGATCCGATCAGTGGGGGCCGTAGAGCTGGCGGCCGCTGGTGGGGCATCTTGCTGCGCAGGTTCGGCTAACTCAGCTTCAACAGCGGGCTCCAGCTCAGGCAGTTGTTCCGGCTCAGGCAGGGGCTCGGGTTCGGCTGGCGATTCTGGTTCCGGCGAAGCTTCCGGTTCAAGTGGGGATTGGGGCTCAGTTGCGGGCAACGGTTCAGCCACGCTTTGGGGCTCGCTGACCGGCGGCGGATTGATTTCTATTGCTACTACTGGTGCCTCTGGGACTGGTTCAGGTTCTGGTTCTGGAGCCGCCGGCGTTGCAGGCTGCTCTCCCAGCAGCTGGGCTAACTCGTTGGCATCCAGGCGCCCCCGCTGCCAACTGGGCGGGGGCAAGGAACTATTAATCGTCACCTCGTTAACCAAGGTGTTGAAAGGGGGGTTAAGGGGGGCGCCGCGGCCATCAACCAGCTCCATCAGCACGCTGTTGCTGCCGCTGTGCCAGCCCTTGAGCCACAGAGGCGAGTTCTGATCCACCAAAAAACTGTCACCGTTGACCGTCACCCGCAGGCGCCAGCTGCCGTCGTTGTCGCGCAGGCCCTGGAGGGGAGCGTCTATTAACAGCCAGTCGAGCAGCACCGGTTCGCGAGCGGCCAGATCTGCTGTGCTTACGCCGATCAATTGGGGTGTGCCCAGCTGGGGAGTGGCCAGCGGATTGGCGGCCACCCGGTTTACCCGCACCTGGTCCCAGGCGCCTGGACTTTTCACCACTTCCCCCCAGGGTTTGGCCGCATAGGCGGTAAGGCGATGGCTGCCCGGGCCCAGGGGCGGAAGTTCGGCGTCCAGACGAGTTGGGAATTGTCCAGAGCGTGAAGCGGTGAGGCGTTGGGGCGGTAGGTCATCAACTTGCACCACCAGGTGAGGCCCCAGCCCGAGCCCTCCCGCATCAACTAAAGGCCAATCACGAACCTCCACTTGCAACTTGACCGGCCCGCCTGGCAGATCGCTGCCATTTCGCGGGATCTGGATCGTTACCTGGGGCTGGCTTTCGGCGAGGGCCGCTTGAACTTGTTGTACGGCGGCAGGTGGCGCAACTTCCTGCAAGCGGCCACTTGGCCCTTGGACTGGAAGAGGAGCTGGGGCTAGGCCGCTGCTGCGGCTAGCGGCTACTCGATTGCAGCCTGCCAACAACATCAACACTGCCACTAGCAGGACCGCTAGCAGTCTCTGACGCCATCGCATGGGGCGACACGGGAGGGCTGGATGGGTTGCGCTGCCTGCGCCCACTCTGGGTTGCTCAGCTTGTAGTGGATGCATTCTGCTGGCCGGTGCCACCCCGGGGAAACGGGATGCGGCAGACTGCTGTTTTTGACGCTCTCTAAGTAATAAAAAATCTCCCGCAAGATGGTTGAAGTTGATGATTCTTTCTGTTCTGTAAAGCCCTGTGCTGGCCTGGGAAGCGCCGGGATTGAACCTTTGTAACTGCTAGTCAAAACCTCTCGGAAACGACCCCTATACTTCGGCGAGCGGTCCCCTAATTGGGGCCCAAAGCTCCAGTTGTGGCAAGCGGTTTTGCGTTTTCGTGGACCCCCTTCCCGGCTGGTGCCCATGAACGATCGGAGGCCTCGGCCGCCGGTCGTTCATGGGGCCCAACGGCAGGCTCTCCGGCCTGCTGCAGGGGTGGACCCACCACCTCGATCCCGTCCCTCGAGGAACGTCTCGATGACCATCAGCCCACCAGAGCGTGGGGAAAAGGCGAAGGCCATGGTCGACCGGAACCCAGTTCCGGCCACCTTCGAATTGTTCGGCAAGCCCGGCCATTTCGATCGCAGCCTTGCCAAAGGTCCCAAAACCACCACCTGGGTTTGGAACCTCCACGCCAATGCTCACGATTTCGACAGTCACACGAGTGACCTTGAAGAGGTCTCTCGCAAGATCTTTTCGGCTCACTTCGGCCATTTGGCCGTCATCTTTATCTGGCTGAGTGGCGCCTTCTTCCATGGAGCGCGCTTCTCCAACTACACCGGTTGGTTGACCGATCCCCTGCACGTAAAGCCTTCGGCGCAGGTGGTGTGGCCCATTTTCGGCCAGGAAATTCTCAATGGAGACATGGGTGCCGGGTTCCACGGCATTCAGATCACCTCCGGCCTCTTCCATGTCTGGAGGGCCTGGGGCATCACCAATGAAACCCAGCTGATGGCCCTGGCCATCGGTGCGTTGGTGATGGCCGGCTTGATGCTCAATGCCGGCGTCTTCCACTACCACAAGGCGGCTCCCAAGCTCGAGTGGTTCCAGAACGTTGAGTCGATGCTCAACCACCATCTGGCCGGCCTGCTCGGTCTGGGATCTCTCTCCTGGACAGGACACCTGCTGCATGTGTCCCTGCCCACCACCGCGCTGATGGACGCCATCGACGCCGGCCAGCCGCTGGCGCTCAATGGCAAAACCATCGCCACTTACGCCGACATTCCCCTGCCCCACGAGTTCCTGAACCAGGACGTGATCGCCCAGATATTCCCCGGTTTCGGGGCTGGCGTTTCAGCCTTCTTCACGGGCAACTGGGCCGCTTATAGCGATTTCCTCACCTTTAAAGGTGGGTTGAATCCTGTGACCGGCAGCCTCTGGATGACCGACATCGCCCATCACCACTTGGCGATCGCGGTGTTGTTCATCGTGGCTGGCCACATGTATCGCACCAACTGGGGCATTGGTCACAGCATCAAGGAGATTCTCCAGGGCCAGAAGGGCGATCCCCTGCTGTTCCCCGCTCCCAATGGTCATGACGGACTCTTCGAGTTCATGACCACCAGCTGGCACGCCCAACTGGCTGTGAACCTGGCGATGCTCGGCTCTCTGAGCATCATCGTGGCCCAGCACATGTATGCGATGCCTCCCTATCCCTATATCGGGATTGATTACCCCACCCAGCTGTCGATCTTCACCCATCACATGTGGATCGGTGGTTTCTTAGTTGTGGGTGCTGGTGCGCACGCCGCTATCGCGATGATTCGCGATTACGACCCCGCCAAGCACGTCGATAACGTGCTGGACCGGGTACTTAAAGCTCGTGATGCCCTGATCAGCCACCTCAACTGGGTGTGCATCTGGCTCGGCTTCCACAGCTTTGGCCTTTACATCCACAACGACACGATGCGTGCCTTGGGGCGTCCCCAAGACATGTTCAGCGACTCCGCCATTGCCCTGAAGCCTGTCTTCGCGCAGTGGATTCAGGGTCTGCATGCTGCTGCTGCAGGTGGCACTGCGCCCAACGCCCTCGCGGGTGTGAGCGAAGTGTTCAACGGCACCGTTGTAGCGGTGGGCGGCAAGGTGGCCGCCGGTCCGATTCCTTTGGGAACGGCCGACTTCATGGTCCACCACATCCACGCCTTCACGATCCACGTCACCGTGCTGATCCTGCTGAAGGGTGTGCTGTATGCGCGTAGCTCCCGCCTCGTTCCTGACAAGGCGAATCTTGGCTTCCGCTTCCCCTGCGACGGCCCTGGCCGTGGCGGTACCTGCCAGGTGTCGGCTTGGGACCATGTGTTCCTTGGCCTGTTCTGGATGTACAACTCCCTGTCGATCGTCATTTTCCACTTCTCCTGGAAGATGCAGAGCGACGTGTGGGGCACCGTCAACGCTGATGGCAGCGTCCAGCACATCACCAACGGCAACTTTGCCCAAAGCGCCATCACTATTAATGGTTGGCTGCGGGACTTCCTCTGGGCTCAAGCCGCACAGGTGATCAACAGCTACGGCTCGAGTTCCAGTGCTTACGGCTTGATGTTCCTTGGAGCCCACTTCATCTGGGCCTTCAGCCTGATGTTCCTGTTCAGTGGCCGCGGCTACTGGCAAGAGCTGATCGAGTCCATCGTCTGGGCTCACAACAAGCTGAGGGTTGCACCCGCGATCCAACCGCGGGCGCTTTCCATTACCCAGGGCCGTGCTGTCGGTGTCGCTCACTATTTGCTGGGCGGTATTGCAACAACCTGGGCATTCTTCCTGGCCCGCATCGTCGCGGTCGGCTGACCTTTTCTGACCTCTCCCAATGGCAACGAAATTTCCTTCGTTCAGCCAGGGTCTGGCACAGGACCCGACAACCCGCCGGATTTGGTACGGCATTGCCACGGCTCACGATTTCGAGAGCCACGACGGCATGACCGAGGAGCGGCTTTACCAAAAGCTGTTCTCCACCCATTTCGGTCACCTGGCCATCATTGGCCTCTGGGTTTCGGGCAACCTGTTCCATATCGCCTGGCAGGGCAACTTTGAGCAGTGGGTCGCCGATCCTCTGCATGTGCGTCCCATCGCTCACGCGATCTGGGATCCCCACTTCGGCCAGGGAGCTATCGCCGCCTTTACCCAGGCTGGTGCTACCTCCCCTGTGAACATTGCTTATTCGGGTCTGTACCACTGGTGGTACACGATCGGGATGAAAACCAACGCTGAGCTTTATCAGGGTTCCATCTTCATGATGATCCTGTCTGCTTGGGCGCTGTTCGCAGGCTGGCTCCACCTTCAGCCCAAGTTCCGGCCTTCCCTGGCCTGGTTCAAGAATGCTGAATCCCGCCTAAACCACCACTTGGCGGTTCTGTTTGGTTTCAGCTCTATTGCTTGGACCGGTCACCTGGTTCACGTGGCTATCCCTGAGGCCCGTGGTCAGCACGTTGGGTGGGACAACTTCCTCTCAGTGCTGCCTCACCCCGCTGGTTTGGCTCCGTTCTTCACCGGCAACTGGGGCGTGTACGCCCAGAACCCTGACACCGTCTATCAACAGTTCGGAACTGCTGAGGGTTCTGGCACCGCGATCCTTACCTTCCTGGGTGGCTTCCACCCCCAAACAGAAGCTCTTTGGCTCACGGACATTGCCCACCACCACCTAGCGATCGGTTGCATCTTTGTGATCGCTGGCCACATGTACCGGACAAACTTCGGTATCGGCCACTCGATTCGCGAGATTCTGGAAGCCCACAACCCACCCAAGGGCACCCCTGGTGACCTCGGCGCTGGCCACAAGGGCCTCTACGACACGATCAATAACTCGCTCCACTTCCAGCTTGGTCTGGCTTTGGCAGCTCTGGGTGTGGTCACCAGCCTGGTGGCCCAGCACATGTATGCGATGCCGTCCTACGCGTTTATCGCTAAGGACTACACAACGCAGGCTGCGCTTTATACCCACCACCAATACATCGCCATCTTCCTGATGTGCGGTGCTTTCGCCCACGGTGCGATCTTCTTCATCCGCGACTACGACCCGGAAGCCAACAAAGACAACGTGTTGGCCAGGATGCTTGAGCACAAGGAAGCCCTAATCAGCCACCTGAGCTGGGTCTCCCTGTTCCTTGGCTTCCACACCCTGGGTCTCTACGTCCACAACGACGTGGTCGTGGCTTTTGGTACTCCCGAGAAGCAGATCTTGGTGGAGCCCGTCTTTGCCCAATTCGTTCAGGCCGCTTCCGGCAAGGCGATGTACGGCATGGATGTGCTGCTATCCAATTCCGCATCCGCAGCTAGCACCGCTAGTGCGGTTTATCTGCCCGGTTGGATCGACGCCATCAATGGTGGCAACGACCTCTTCCTGCAGATCGGTCCGGGTGATTTCCTTGTTCACCACGCCATTGCGCTTGGTCTGCACACCACGACTCTGATCCTGGTGAAGGGTGCCCTGGATGCCCGGGGTTCCAAGCTGATGCCCGACAAAAAGGACTTCGGCTATTCCTTCCCCTGCGACGGCCCTGGCCGTGGTGGTACCTGCGACATCAGTGCCTGGGACTCTTTCTATCTGAGCGTCTTCTGGGCCCTGAATACCGTCGGTTGGGTCACCTTCTACTGGCACTGGAAGCACCTCGCCATCTGGCAGGGCAACGTGGCTCAGTTCAACGAATCCAGCACCTATCTAATGGGTTGGTTCCGCGACTACCTGTGGCTTAACTCCTCTCAGCTGATCAACGGTTACAACCCGTTTGGCAGCAACAACCTTGCCGTCTGGTCTTGGATGTTCCTGTTTGGTCACCTGGTTTGGGCCACCGGTTTCATGTTCCTGATCTCCTGGCGCGGCTACTGGCAGGAACTCATCGAGACCATCGTCTGGGCTCATCAGCGCACCCCGCTCGCCAACCTCGTTGGCTGGCGCGATAAGCCTGTCGCTCTTTCGATCGTCCAGGCTCGTGTTGTGGGTCTTGCTCACTTCACTATCGGCTACATACTCACGTATGCAGCTTTCCTGATTGCTTCTACCTCGGGTAAGTTCGGCTAATCGCGGCCTGCTTGATTCCCTCGAGGGACGAATTAACCCCGGCGCAAGCTGGGGTTTTTTATTGTCCATTGGTAGTTGGTTATCTTGCCCATCACTGATCACCACTGCCCAACATTGCCCAGCGCCGGCTCATTCCCCCAAGGGTGAGAGCTTTGCTCCCAAGAGCTTGGCTCGTGGCTCGGTGGCCACTGGCTATCAAGCTGGCTTAAACAAGATCATCCCAATCAAAAGCCCAATAAAGGATCATTAAAAACATCCAATAAAAAAGCCCCGCCTTGGCGGAGCTTGCAGGGGATTGGAAAACCGCTTGGGATTCAGTTGACGCTCCAGACGCCGCCGGCGATGTTGACCAACGGGGCAACGATCGCGGTGCCGGCCAGGAACCAGGCAAAGGCGGCGCCACCGCAGCCACCCAGCCAGAAACCACTGGCAAATTCTGCCCAGCCAGCCTTGGTGAACAGGTCTGCGGGTGGGTTGTCGATGGTGGCGTCAGCCGGCTGGATGTTGGGTCCGTTGCCAGCGGTGCCGTAGATCGAGAGACATACGGTCAAGATCGACACCAGTCCAATGCTGGCGAGTAAACCAGCGGTGCTGGCGTACTCGGTGAGCCGCAGGGGCCCACAGACGGCGAAGGGTCCGTAAAGAAAGAAGCCATGGGCCATGCCCACTTCCAAACCACGACGGTTCGGAGATAGGGAGGGGCGGTAGGCGGGCAGGGCGTTTATGAAGGCCCGGCTGAAATAGCTGCTGTTGACGGGGGTTGCCAGATTGCCGACGCAGGGGTCGGCCACGGGGGTCACGGTCATGGTGGCGGGGGTAGGCGGTGAGGCTGAGCGACGGCTTGGGTCGGGCTCAGTCGCGGGCTTCGATTACGTTGAAAAGCAGGGCCATGGCCACGGCTGGGCCGAGGATTCCAACAAGTGGGACTAACACCGAGGGCAACCAAGCGGCAGCAAATTCTCCAGTCATGGCGCGGGCCAATAGCAACCGTTAATACTGTACGAAGACCTCCCGAGGCAGCCTGCGGGGTCGGCAAGTGCGACATAAAAATTCAATCCCTTTGCCACGCCCCTCAGCCGCCGGATCCGCGCACGATGCCGCGCACCCGGTAGATCGGTCGTCCCTGGCTTTCGTGGTACGTGCGCATCTGCAGTTCGGCCAGCAGGCCAAAGCAGAACAGCTGCACCCCTGTCAGAAAACTCAGTAGGGCCATCAGCAGCAGGGGGCGATCGCCAATGTCTGCGCCAAACAGCAGTTTCTCGCCTACAAGCCAGAGGCCGATCAGCAGCCCTGCGCCCATGGCGGCCAGGCCGCCGAAGCCGAAGACGTGCATCGGCCTGGTTAGAAAGCGCTTCATGAACCAGACCGTCAGCAGGTCCATCAACACCCGGAAGGTGCGGTCGAGTCCGTATTTGCTCTCCCCATAACGACGGGGATGGTGGTTTACTTTCACCTCGCTGATCCGGGCACCTTCGATGAAGGCCAGGGCAGGCAGGAAGCGGTGTAGTTCGCCGTACAGGTTGAGATCACTCACTACCTCGCGCCGATAAGCCTTCAGAGAGCAGCCGTAGTCGTGGAGTCGTACCCCAGTTACCCGGGCAATCAGGCTGTTGGCGATGCGGCTCGGCAGCAGCCGTTGCATGGCCGCATCCTGGCGCTGGTGGCGCCAGCCACTTACCAGGTCGAAGCCTTGCTCGAGCTCAGCTAGCAGTAGGGGGATATCGGCTGGGTCGTTCTGCAGATCGCCATCGAGGGTCACGATCACCGCCCCGCCGCTGGCGTCAAAGCCGGCCGCCATGGCCGCCGTCTGGCCGTAGTTGCGGCGCAGCAGCACTGCCACCAGCTCAGGAACCGTGGCGGCCAGCTGGCTGAGCAGCTTCGCTGTGCCGTCCTTAGATCCGTCGTCTACCAGCACCAACTCAAAGCCCAGCTGCAGCGGTCGCAGTGCCGCCAGCAACTGCTCCACCAACTGGGGCAGGCTCTCCTCCTCGTTGTATAGGGGCACCACTACGGAAAGCTCGGCCAGGCCTTCCCCCGTTTGCTGCATGTCTTTGTCAGCCCTAGGCATCGACCCTAGGTGGGTAGGGGGCTGCCGTTATGGCTGTGCATTACCCGCCCCGCTCCCCGCAGTTCCAGTCGGTAGTGGCGCGCCACCGGGTCGGGGTTTTGGGGCGCCAGGTTGTCGAGGCCGATGCCGTTGCGGCCGTGGGCGACGCCGGAGCTATGTAAATAGCGGCCGCCACCTAGGTGCAGTCCCACGTGGCTGCAGCGCTGGGGTGTGCCAAAAAAGATCAGGTCGCCAGGCTCCAGCAACTGCACCTGGCCAGGGCGCACCGCCACTGGCTGACAGAACCGCTCCTGTAGGTAGGCATCGCGCGGAATCCAGATGCCGGCGCTGGCATAGGCCCGCTGCACCAGACCGGAGCAGTCGTAGTTGGGGCCCAGGCTGCCGCCCCAGAGGTAGGTGTTGGCTAGGCGCTGGCTGGCCTGAGCGAAGCTCAGCACCTGCTCAAGCCTGCGGGCAATGCTGCAGCGCTGCAGGAGTTGGGGCTGGGGCGGGAAGCAGGCCACTGCTCGCCCCAGCAGGGCATCGGGCTCAAGCCAGCCTGGGTAGCCATCGTCGAGCGTTCGTACCCGCAGGCGCATTCCTGGTTCTGTAGCTGCAGGGCTGGTCAGGATTTTCAGGTGGCGGCCAGGCCAGGCCTGGCTGGCTAGCCCCTCACCACGGGCCTGGCTGTAGAGGTCGACGCTGCCAGTGAGCTGCCAGTTCGTGCCGGCGAGGAGCCATTCCGGCGCGGCTGGGGTGCCGGCAGCCAGCGGGGCAGGGTTGATGGTGTTCACTGTCAGCACAGCTAATCTCGCCAATACGTTGGCCGGCGGTGATGGCTTTTTACAGCCCCGATCCAGCCATGGCTCAGATCCTGGCCGATCTGGTGCGGGCTCTAGAGCTGGAGGGACGACCTGGTTTAGCCCAGCACCTCTCCATTACCTGGCTCCGCTACGACCAGCCCTTGCTTGGCCGGGCTGCCGATCTCGATCCCGATAAGTTCTGGGCCCAGCCGGTGCAGGGGGCGAGCTGGGCTGGGGATCGGCCCCGCTACCCAGCCAGCGTGGTGAAGCTGGTGTACCTGGTGGCGGCCGAGGCCTGGCGCCAGGCTGATTTGCTTGCGGATACGCCCGAGCTGCGGCGGGCCCTTTCAGACATGATTCGCGACTCCAGCAACGACGCCACCTCCCTGGTGGTGGATTTGCTGAGTGGCACCACCAGCGGCCCTTCTCTGCTCCCCGAGCGCATGGCCCACTGGGTGGAGCAGCGTCAGCTTGTCAATGGCTGGCTGAGCGAGCTTGGCTGGCCGGAGCTGCAGGGCTGTAATGCTTGCCAGAAAACCTGGGGAGATGGTCCCTACGGGCGGGAGCGGGACTATTACGGCAGCGAGCTTGAAAACCGTAATCGCCTCAGTACCGACGCGGTAGCCCGTCTGTTGCAGGCCTTGCTGGCGTCGGCCCTGGTCTCGCCACCGGCTTGCGCCCGGATGACAGCTCTGCTGGCGCGCAGTCTGGATCCGGCCCTGAGGCTTGAGGATCCAGAAAACCAGGTGGATGGCTTCATTGGTGAGGGTTTGCCTCTGGGCTCTCGCCTCTGGAGCAAGGCGGGCTGGATGAGCCAGGCCCGGCACGATGCTGCCTACGTGGAGCTGCCAGCTGAGGGCTCAATGCCAATAGCGGCGCCCTTCCTGCTGGTGATTTTTTCCGAGGGCCAAGCCTGCGCCCAAGATCCCAAGCTCCTACCCGAGATAGCTAGCCGGCTGGCTGCAGCCAGCCGTAACTAAGCATCCGGACTTAACAACGGAGAGGGAGGGATTCGAACCCTCGACAAGAGTTGCCTCCTGTAACTCCTTAGCAGGGAGCCGCTTTCAACCACTCAGCCACCTCTCCAGGGGCTTGCTGACTTTATCAGTGAGCCCTATCGCCTGGGGCCTCCCAGGCGGCCTGGGCGGCGGTGAGTCGCGGCAGGCGGTGCTTAAAGCCGCAGAGGATTTCCCAGGGGATGGTCTGGCAGCGATCGCTCCAGTCGGTGGGGGTGATTTGTTCGCTTCCCTCCTGGCCTAGCAGGGTCACCACCGACCCCACCTCCAGTTCCGGGCAGTCGGTGGCATCGAGCACCATTTGGTCCATGGTGATGGCTCCCACTTGGGGCAGACGTTGGCCTGCAAACAGCACTTCCAGCTGGTTGGAGAGCTGGCGGGGCACTCCATCGGCGTAGCCAATGCCAACAACGGCCAGACGGCTGGGGCGGCTGGTGCGGAAACGATGGCCGTAGCTCACCCCCACCCCGCTACCCACCTCCCGAATCAGGCTGACGCGGGCGTGCAAGGTCATCGCTCCCTGCAGGGGTGTGACAGAAGCCAGGTGGGCCGCAGGGCTGTGGCCGTAAAGCGCCAAGCCGACTCGCACTAGGTCGTAGTGCAACCCTGGGCTGCGCAGGGTGCCGGCCGAGTTGGCTAGGTGGCGGATGCCAGCCTGCAGGCGCTGGTGCTCCAGGGTCTGAAGCACCGTCTCGAACAGTCGCTGCTGTTGATCGGTGAGCCCGTCATCGGCGTCCGCTGATGCATCGGCACTGGCGAGATGGGAATAGAGACCGGCCAACTGCACGGCTTCCAGTTCCGTGATCGCGGCCACGAGTCTGGGCCCCTCTTGCCAATCGGCCCCGAGCCGAGCCATGCCAGTGTCGAGCTTGAGCTGCAGGGCCATCGGGCGGCCTTGGCCGCTGGCGAGGTTTTGGCAGAGCAGGGCTTCGCGCATGCCGCTGATGGTGGGCATGAGCTGCCAGTGCAGACAGCTGCGCAGCTCCTCTACCTGGGTGAGGTTGCCGAGCACCAGGATTGGTGCTTCGATGCCGGCCCTGCGCAGCTCGATGCCTTCGCTCAGGGTGGCGACACCGCACTGACTGGCTCCACCAGCGAGGGCGGCCCGGGCCACGGGGATCGATCCATGGCCATAGCCGTCGGCCTTGACCACAGCCATCAGCTCGGTGCCATTGCCTATGCAGCGTTTCAGGCTGCGGGCGTTGGCACTTATGGCGCCGGTATTCACCTCTACCCAGGCCCGTTGCCGAGCCAGGCTGGCCTCATGGGCCGGGGCACTCCAGCTGGTCTCGGTCGCTTGGGTCACGGATTACAGCGAAGATTGCCACTAGCATGCCGCCGATCACGGGTGCTGGCATGGGCCACGTTCTCGTTCTAAACGCGTCCTACGAGCCCCTCAACATCACCACCTGGCGTCGTGCGGTGGTGATGGTGCTGAAGGGGAAGGCGGAGGGGCTTGAGCATGACCCGGACCGCAGGATTCGCGAGGACACCCTGCTGCCCACAGTGATCCGCCTGCGTCATTTCGTGCGGGTGCCCTACAAGCCGTTGCCCCTGACCCGCCGCAACCTGTTTCACCGCGATGGCCATCGCTGCCAGTACTGCGGTGCCAGCGCTGAGCAGCTCTCTGTCGACCATGTGGTGCCCCGCAGCCGCGGTGGCCTCGATACCTGGGAAAACGTCACCACAGCCTGTCTGCCCTGCAATGTCCGCAAGGGGAACCGCACGCCGCGGGAGGCGGCCATGCCCCTGCTGCGGCCACCCCATCGGCCCCTGGGCAGCTTCAGCTTTGAAGCCAGTCGCCAGATCTCCGCTGGTCAGCATGGCGAGTGGGCCAAATATGTGATTGGGTCCTGAGAAGCCTCAGCTGGCTACCTGTTGGGCCAGCTCTTCGAGCTGGCGGCTCTGATCGGCGGCTATTGAGGCACTGATCAGGTCGTGGAGCTGGCCGTTGAGCACCGGCTCAAGCGCGAAGTTGCGGCCGAGGCGGTGGTCGGTAGTGCGGTTGTCTTTGAAGTTGTAGGTGCGGATTTTCTCGCTGCGGTCGCCGCTGCCTACCTGGGCCAGCCTGGTGGAGCGCTCCTGGGCGTTGGCTTCTGCCAGTTGGCGCTCATAGAGCTTGGCCCTCAGGATTTCCATGGCGCGCTCGCGGTTCTGCAGCTGGGAGCGCTGCTGGGTGCAGAACACCCGAATGCCGGTGGGCTTGTGCAGCAGGTCTACGGCCGTTTCCACTTTGTTGACGTTTTGGCCGCCGGCGCCACCGGAGCGGGCGGTACTGATTTCGATATCGCCGGGTTCGATCTGAACCTCCACGGGATCGGCCTCAGGCATCACGGCGACCGTGGCGGTTGAGGTGTGCACCCGGCCCTGGGACTCGGTGGCCGGCACCCGTTGCACCCGATGCACGCCAGCCTCGAACTTCAGCTGGCTGAAAACCCCATCACCCTTGATGGCGAGGATTAGTTCTTTGTAGCCCCCGAGCTCGGCTTCGGAGGCGCTTACTGGCTCCACTCGCCAGCCCACCCCTTGGGCGTAGCGCTCATACATGCGGGCTAGATCGCCGGCCCAGATCGCCGCTTCATCGCCACCGGCGCCGGCGCGGATCTCCAACATCACGCTGCGCTCATCGCGGGGGTCTCGGGGCAGCAGGGCCACCGTGAGCTTGTCGAGCAGGCTGGCCGTGGCTTCCGCCAGGGTTGCCAGCTCCTCGCTGACCAGTTCCTCCATGGCGAGGTCGCCCCGATGTTCTTTCAGCAGGGCGCGAGCTTCGCGCTCTTCCTGCTGCAGTTTCTGCAGGCTCAGGTGGTCCTGCACCAGGGGCTCAAGGCGAGCTCTCTCGCGGGCGATGGCCTGCATCTGGCTGGGATTAGCCGCCACGGCTGGATCTGCCAGCTGGCGTTCCAGGGTCTCGAAGGTGCGGCGGGCCGTCTCCAGGCGCTCATGCAGCAGGGAAGGATCCATCAGCGAGGTAGGAGGAGCCCGCATGGGCACCAGACAACACAAAGCCGGGTGCCCGTAAGCACCCGGCTGGGGGGTTCAATCAGGCCTGCAGAGATCAGGCTTCGGCCACAGCGGGGGCCACGGTCTCAACTTGGCTTGCAGCTTCGGCCGAGGCCTCAGCCTGGGGCTCCTGCTTGGCAGCGGCGTTGGAGAGGGAATCGGCTCCACCCATGCCGTACTTGCGCATGAAGCGGTCTACACGGCCCTCGGTGTCGAGGATCTTTTGGGTGCCGGTATAGAAGGGGTGGTTGCCACTCCACACATCGACGTGGAGTTCGGGGGAGGTGGAACCGGTGGTCATAACCACCTCTCCGTTGCAAATCACCTTGGCATCGGGGTACCAGGTGGGATGAATTTCGGCCTTGGGCATGACGGGAAAGGGGCTGATGGCGGGGAGAAGAAATCAGCGCTTGGAGAACTGAGGTGCCTTACGGGCTTTCTTCAGGCCGTACTTGCGACGCTCCTTGGCGCGAGGGTCGCGGCTGAGGTGGCCTTCGGTTTTAAGGGGCTTGCGGTTGTCCGGGGACAATTCACACAGGGCACGAGCTGCACCCTGCTTGATGGCGTCGGCCTGGCCGGTAAGACCACCACCACGCACATTTACCAGCAGGTCGTAGTCGGTTGCCAAGCCGAGAGTCTGCAGTGGAGCTTTGACCGCTGCGAGATAAACGGGGTTGTAGTTGAGATAGTTGTCGCCAGGGCGACCGTTGATGGTTACGGTGCCGGTCCCGGGAACCACACGCACTCGGGCAACTGCCGTCTTACGACGACCCGTACCCCAATAGACGACTTTGTTAGTGCTCATCGGGCGGCAGTGGCGGGATCGAGGGCTAGGGCTTGGGGTTGTTGGGCAGCGTGGGGATGCTCAGTACCCTTGTAAACCTTCAGCTTGCGGAACAGCTGACGGCCCAGGGCGTTGTGGGGAAGCATGCCTTTGATGGCTTTCTCCACGATCCGCTCAGGGATCCGGGCTTGCAGGTGGGCGAAGGTCTCGGTCTTCATGCCACCGGGCCGGCCGGAGTGGCGGCGGTAAATCTTCTGGGTCGACTTGTTACCGCTCACCTTCACCTTGTCGGCGTTGATGACGATGACGAAATCGCCTGTGTCGAGGTGGGGGGTGTAGCAGGGCTTGTTCTTGCCACGCAGCACTTGGGCCACTTCGCTCGCCAGGCGACCGAGGGTCTGATTCTCTGCGTCCACCAGATACCACTGGCGGTCGAGGGAATCAATGGAGGGCAGGGGGGTCTTGTTCATTTCGCCTGATCAGGCACCGGCAGGCCGGAAGTGGGGCAGGACAGCTGGTCGTTGGAAACCCAACGCCCGGGTTCAGTGACCTTACCGCCTGGTCGGCGCGCCCCCAGGAGGTAGCTGCGCTGAACTGACGAAAGGCTGGGCTGAACCAGGCTGGAGATCCGGAGAATCGGAAATCTCGAGCTGATACCGCGGTTGGCAATCATACCAGGCGGCTTGGGGGAATACTGGCTTGGGGTAGCCCACCCGCAGCAGGCAGAGGCCCTGAGGTGGTGCTGCCTCTTTCACTTCCAGGCGCTGGCACTGGCGCCAGCGGCGCTCGAAGTCGGCGCCGCTGAGCCGCCCCTCGCCAACCGCCACGAGTTGGCTCAGCACTAGACGCACCATGCCGTAAAGAAAACCGCTGGCTTGCAACTCGACGCTGATCAGGTCACCCTGGCGCTCCAAACGCACCTCCTGAAGGGTGGTGCGGCCGTGGGCGCGGCGGCTGCCGGCTCGTTGAAAGGCAGAAAAGTCGTGTTCGCCGAGCATGGCTTCCAGGGCCAGGCCCATGGCTTGTTCATCGAGCCGGCGCTGATAGCGGTGCCAGCTCCAGGGGGCCAGGAACAGGTTGGGGGTGCGGGCGTTGTAGATCGTGTAGCGATAACGCCTGTAGCTAGCGCTGAAGCGGGCGTGCCAGCTGGGGTCAACCTCTACAGCCGCCCGGATGCGGATCGTGGCCGGTAGCCGACCATTAAGTGCCTTGGCCCAGCGCTCTGGCGGAATTGGCCCAGCCGCTTCGAAGTGTGCCACTTGGGCAGCAGCATGCACGCCCGTATCGGTGCGGCCAGCAGCCATGGTGCGGTTGGGTCCTTGGGGGTCAAGCCCAGCTATCGCTTGCTCCAGGGTCTGCTGCACGCTGTGGGCATTGCGTTGCCGCTGCCAGCCGCAGTAAGCGGAGCCGTCGTATTGCAGGCAAAGAGCGATGCGGCGCAGGGCGGCGGGGGCGGGAGTCAGCACGGGAACCATGCAGCCATTAAAAAACCGCGGTGGGCTTACGCCACCGCGGCAGTTTGGGATCTCGCCAGAGGGGGAGAGGTTTAGACCAGTTCGATGATGGCCATCTCGGCGTTATCGCCGCGGCGGGGAACGGTGCGGATGATGCGGGTGTAGCCACCTTGGCGCTCGCCGTAGCGGTCTTGGGCTTTGTCAAACAGGGCATGAACCAACTGCTTGTCATAGATGTAGCCGATGGCGCGGCGACGGGCAGACAGGCTGCCGTCCTTGGCCAGGCTGATCATGCGCTCAGCTTCATCGCGTAAAGCCTTGGCACGGGCTTTAGTCGTGGTAACCCGACCCTCGCGGATCAGCTGGGTGGTGAGACCCCGCAGCATGGCTTTGCGTTGGTCGGCGGGGCGTCCCAACATGGGGACTCGGCACTGGTGTCTCATTGGGCTGACTCAGGTGAGAAGGCTGTCGGTAAAAGGGGCCGCCGATCAGGCGCTAGTGCGGCTCTGGGGCAGGGTGATGCCGATGCGCTCCAGCGCTTCGATCACCTCGTCGGCAGATTTGGAGCCGAAGTTTTTGATCTCCAGCAGATCTTCGTAGCTGAAGCCCATCAGGTCGGACACGGAGTTGACCTGGGCGCGCTTCAGGCAGTTGTAGGCCCGCACGGAGAGGTTGAGTTCTTCGAGGGGAATTTGAGCCTCGGCGGAGGGCTCGGGCTCAAGGCCGGGCTCTTCCACCATGGTCAAGCTGGCCAGGGGCTGGAACAGACCGATCAGCTGGTTGGCTGATTGGGCCATGGCGTCGTCTGGTGTGACGCTGCCATTGGTTTCGATCTCCAGGCGCAGTCTTTCGCGAGCGGATCCACCTTCGCCAACGGCGGTTTCATCAACCGTGTAGTTGACCCGGCGCACGGGCTTGAACACGGCATCGATCTGCAGCAGATCGATGGCGCTGGTGTCTTCGCTGTGGCGATTGACGGGCCGGTAGCCGACACCACGCTCAACGTGTACCTCCATTTCGAGGCTGTGGCCTTCAGCCACGGTCGCGATCAGGCGATCTGAATCGATTACCTGCACCTGGGAGGAGAACTGCAGATCCGCGGCGGTAACTGTCGCGGGGCCGTTCACCACTAGGCGGCCGATCTCCAGCTCGCGGTTGCGGCTGCTAACGGAGATCTGCTTGCAGTTGAGCAGAATGTCGAGCACGTCTTCACGGACCCCGGGCACGGTGGCGTACTCGTGGTTGACCCCGGAGATGCGAACTGCGGTAATGGCACTGCCTTCCAGGCTGCCGATCAGGACGCGTCGCAGGGCATTGCCAAGCGTGGTGGCCTGGCCGCGATCGAGCGGGCCGATCAGGAAGGTGCCGGTCTGGGATCGGTCTTCCGCGACCTGATGCTCAATGCGATCGATTTGGTAATGCAACACGTTCTGAAGGGTCGAAAGGTTGGAGAAAGCCCAGGGGGCGGGAACGAAACGACGACTCAGACGCGACGGCGCTTGGAGCGACGGCAACCGTTGTGGGGCAGGGGAGTCACGTCGCGGATCAGGGTGATTTCAAGGCCGGCCACCTGCAGGGCTCGGATTGCGGTTTCGCGGCCTGAACCAGGACCCCGTACCAGGACTTCGATCTGGCGCATGCCTTGCTCGAGGGCGCGTCGGGCGGCTGCTTCAGCTGCGGTTTGGGCGGCAAAGGGTGTGCCTTTACGGGCTCCTTTGAAGCCGCTGGCGCCGGCCGAACTCCAGGAGATCACCTCTCCGGCCGTGTCAGTGATCGACACGATCGTGTTGTTGAAGGTGCTCTGAATGTGGGCAACGCCGTTCGGGACGTTGCGCTTCGTTTTCTTGGCGCCGGATTTTTTGGCTGGCTTTGCCATGGCGGAAAGGCCTGCTGGTGCAGGAGGTGATCAGGGGAACGTCGGGGGGCACCCTGGTGACGCCGGTCGCTTGCGCAGTTGGCGGCAGGGTGGGAGCAGGTAAAGGAAGGCGGGGCCTTACTTCTTCTTGCCGGCCACGGTTTTGCGAGCACCACGACGGGTGCGCGCATTGGTGCGTGTGCGCTGGCCACGCACGGGCAGGCCCATGCGATGGCGGCGACCGCGAACGCAGCCGATGTCTTGGAGGCGCTTGAGGGCCATGCCCTCTTGACGGCGCAGGTCGCCTTCGAGGGTGAAGGTTTCGGCCGCACCGCGCAACTTCTGGACGTCGGCGTCGCTGAGGTCTTTTACCCGGATGTCTGGGCTGACACCGGATTTGGCCAGAATCTTCTGGGCACGGGTAAGACCGATGCCATACACGTAGGTGAGGGCAATCTCGACGCGCTTTTCGCGTGGGATATCAACGCCGGCAATCCGAGCCACGTAGGAATTCGATGAGGGGGCAAGGGGCTCCGCCTGAGCGGAGCGGGGAAATGATGCACAGCTGGCCCCCAAGGGGGCTGGCTAGGGCTGGTCAGCCTTGGCGCTGTTTGTGCTTGGGGTTGGTGCAGATCACCATCACCCTGCCGTGGCGACGAATCACCCGGCATTTGTCGCACATTCTCTTGACCGAGGCACGCACCTTCATGGAAGTTGTGCTCTCCTAATTTGCAAACCGACAAGCTACCACACAGGTCAACACCCTCTGGCGATTCAACCGAGCAGGGCGGCGATCCCTTCGGCGATCGCATCGACGCTGCCATTGGCCTCAATGGCCTGCAGCAAGCCAAGCTGCTGATAATGCTGAATCAGCGGTGCGGTCTGTTCCCGGTAGACCTCCAGCCGGTGGCGAATCACGCTTTCGTTGTCGTCAGAGCGCCCCCGGCTTAGGAGCCTTTGGATCAAGACGGCGTCGTCGAGCTCCATCAGCACCACCAGCTCGATCGGTTGCTGCAGCTCATCGAGCAATAGACCCAGAGCCTCGGCTTGAACGAGGTTGCGGGGGAAGCCGTCCAGTAACCAGCCGCCGCCGCCGCTGGCGGCCAGTGCTTCCAGCCGGCCCCGCACGATCGCCAACACCAGCGCATCGCTCACCAGCTCACCACGGGCCATCACGGCCTCGGCTTCCTTGCCGAGATCGCTGCCAGCAGCAACCTCCGCCCTCAGCAGGTCTCCCGTAGAGAGGTGCAGCAGCTGGCGATCGGCGGCCAGTTGCTGGGCTTGGGTGCCCTTACCAGCTCCTGGGGGGCCAAGGAAGAGGAGACGTTGCTTCATCGCTGAACTTGGGAGTTGGAGGAAGGGGTTGCTGCGAGGGCCGCAGCAAGGGGCTGATGGTCACTGGCGCACCATGCCCTCGTAGCGCTGGGAGATCACGTAGGTCTGCACCTGTTTGGCTGTGTCGATCGCAACGCCCACCAGAATCAGCAGGGAGGTGGCCCCCAGCCCCTGGAAGGTGCGCACCTGGGTAGCCCCTTCCACCGCCGAGGGAATGATCGCCACGGCGCCGAGGAACACACCACCCAGCAGGGTGAGTCGGTTCTGCACGCCGCTGAGGTAGTTGGCAGTGGCTGAGCCGGGGCGCACGCCGGGGATGGCCACGCCGCTGCGCTTGAGATTGGTGGCGATGTCCACCGGATTCACTGTGAGTGAGGCGTAAAAGAAGCCGAAGCCGCAGATCAGGCCGAAGAACACCAAGGCATACAGCCAGGGAGTGCTGCTGTTGGGGTTGAGGTATCCCGCCAACTTGATCAGCCAAGGGTTGCGGGTGAGGTTGGCAATGGTGAGCGGCAAAAACACCACGGCCGAGGCAAAAATGATTGGCATCACGCCGCCGGCGTTGAGCTTCAGCGGCAGGTAGCTCTGCCGTGCCGCAAGCACCCCAGCGCCCCCCACTTGGCGCTTGGCGCTCACAATTGGGATGCGGCGGTTGCCTTCCTGCACAAAGATGATCCCCACGATCGTCAGCAGGAAAACCAGCACCAGCACGACGATGCCGCCAACTGTGCTGCGGTCCCCGCTCTGGGCCAGCTCGATCGTTGATCCCAGGGCCTTGGGCAGGGTGGCAACGATGTTGACGAAGATCACCAGGGATGCGCCTTGACCGATGCCCCGCTCGGTGATCACCTCGCTGATCCACATCACCACCATGGAGCCGGTCACCAGGGCGAGGGCCGTCTGGATTACAAAAACTGGCTCGGAAAGGCCCTCTGTGGCGTATTGCCGCAGGATCAGGGCAAAGACCAGGCTCTGCAGGATGCCCCAGCCCAGAGCCACGTAGCGGGTGATCTGGGCGATCTTGCGCCGACCGGCCTCGCCCTCATTCTTCTGGAGGTCCTCCAGTTGGGGCAGGGCTGCGGTCAGCAGCTGAATGATGATCGAGGCGTTGATGAAAGGCAGGATGCCCAGAGCAAAAACGCCGAGGGTGGATAGGCCGCCCCCAGTGAAGATGTCCAGGAACCCGATCAGCTGACCGCCCTGGGAGAGGAACTGCTGAAAGGCCACCCGGTCGATGCCTGGCATCGGGATGTAGATGCCCAGCCGGACCAGCAGCAGCAGGCCGAGGGTGGTTAGCACCCGGTCGCGTAGTCCCTTCGACTGGATCAGTTGGCTGAGGATTTCCCCGGCACTTGGGTTGCGACCCCGGCTAACAAGCATGGCGGCGTGTGATGGACATGAAAAAACCGCCCATCAAGACCCGTGGCGTGCCCGGGGCTCGACTGGACGGCTCAGACCTTAGGGCGGAGGCCCGCAAGGCGATCAGATGACTTCGCAGCTGCCACCGGCAGCTTCGATCTTGGTGCGGGCGCTGGCAGTAAATGCGGCGGCCTGCACGGTGAGCTTGACGGAGAGTTCACCGTTGCCAAGCACCTTGAGGGGATGCTTGGGGCTGGTCACGAGACCTTCCTTCACCAGGGAATCGAGGCTGATAGTGCTGCCGGCTTTGCAGTCGGCGAGCTTGGCCACGTTGATGATCGTGAACTCCTTTTGGTTGACCAGCTCAAAGTGCTTGAGCTTGGGGATGCGGCGGTAGAGAGGCATTTGGCCACCTTCGAAGCCAGGACGGGTCGGACGACCCGAGCGGGACTTCTGGCCGCGCATGCCGAAACCGCAGCTGGCGCCCTGGCCTGCTGCAATGCCGCGACCCTTGCGGAGCTTGCGGCGCCGGGCGCCAGCGTTGGGTTTTAGGGACTGGAGATTTAACGTCATGGCGAGGCCTTAGGAGTAGATCTGCTCAAGGGAGATGCCCCGCTCCTTGGCGGTCTCCTTGTGGGTGCGAAGGCCGGCCAAAGCCTCCATCGCAGCGCGGGCATTGTTGAGGGGGGTCTTGGATCCGAGGCGCTTGGCCAGCACATTTTTGATGCCGGCCAGTTCAAGCACCGTGCGGATCGAGCCGCCCGCAATCACCCCGGTTCCGGGCGCTGCCGGGCGGATCAGCACGCTGGCGGCACCGTCGCGGCCGTTGCTGAGGGTGGGGATGGAACTGTGACGGGTTAGGGGCACCTTGACCAGGTGCTTCTTGCCATCGGCTACGCCCTTGCGGACTGCGCCGATCACGTCGCCGGCCTTGCCGACGCCCACACCTACTTGGCCCTTCTCGTTGCCAACGACAACGATGGCCCGGAAGCTCATCTTCTTGCCGCCTTTAACGGTCTTGGAGACGCGGCGGATTTGCACCACCCGCTCCTGCCATTCGGAGTCGCGCTCCTGGCCGCGACGGTTGTCGCGCCCGCGGCCGCCACCGCGACGGCTATCGCCGCCTCGGCCTTCAGCCCGACCACCGCGGCGATCCTGCTGGCCTTCGGCAGCAGCAGGTACATCCGACGCGGCCGGGATGTCGTTGGACTGAACTTGATCGTTGGTTTCGGTCATGGTGAGAGCAGGGATCAGAACTGAAGGCCCGCTTCCCGGGCGGCGTCAGCCAGGGCCTTGACCCGGCCGTGGTACAGGTTGCCGCCTCGATCGAAGACCACCTGCTGGATGCCCTGGGCGAGCGCCCGTTTGGCTACCAGCTCGCCTACCGCCACGGAGGCATCACAGGTAGAGCTGGCGTCGAGGTTGGTGCGCAGGTCCTTGTCGAGGGTCGAAGCCGCACAGAGGGTGTTCTGGGCGTCGTCGTCGATGACTTGGGCGTAGATGTGGTTGTTGGAGCGGAACACGGCCAACCGGGGGCGGGAGGACGTGCCAGTGAGCTGACGACGCAGGCGGCGGTGACGCTTCTGGGTCTGCTGTTTGCGGGAGATGGATGACATTGCGATACAGGGTAACGACGCTCAGGCAGACCTCATTTCTTACCGGTCTTACCGGCCTTGCGCAGGATGCGCTCACCCTCGTACTTGATGCCCTTGCCCTTGTAAGGCTCAGGTGGACGAATGGCACGCACCTTGGCAGCTTCGTTGCCCACCAATTCCTTGTTGGCACCTGAGACAAACACGGTGGTGTTTCCCTCTACGGCGAAGGTGACGCCCTCGGGGGGCACCATCTCCACTTGGTGGCTGTAGCCAGCTGAGACCACAAGCTTTGTGCCTTGGACGGCGGCGCGGTAGCCCACGCCAATGATTTCCAGCTTGCGGGTGTATCCCTGGCTGACGCCTTCCACCATGTTGGCGACAAGCGTGCGGCAGAGACCGTGGCGCTCGCGGGAGCGACGGGTTTCGCTGCTGGGGCTCACCACCAGGGTGTTGCCGTCCTGGGAGATCTGCACCCCTTCGGGCAGGGTGCGGCTGAGTTCGCCCTTAGGCCCCTTCACGGTGACTGCCAAGCCATTGAGGCTGACACTCACCTTGTCGGGGAGGGGAATCGGCGCTTTACCAATACGAGACATGGATCAATCTCCCAGATTCAGTAGACGTAGCAAAGCACTTCGCCACCGACGCCCTGCTTACGGGCATCGCGGTCGCTCATCACCCCTTTCGACGTAGAGATGATGGCAACTCCCAGGCCGCCCAAAACTTTGGGCAGCTGGCGATTGTTCTTGTAGATGCGCAGGCCTGGCTTGCTGACTCGCTGTACAGAGCGAATCGTGGGCTGGCGATGCTTGCCGCTGTATTTGAGCTCAAGCACCAAGTGCTTCATGACGCCTTCACCTTCTTCGGTGATTGCGGCAATGAAGCCTTCCTGCTGCAGCACATTGGCGACGTTACGCACCAGTCGGGATGCAGGAATCTTGGTGGTCTCGTGGCGCTTCTCACTCGCATTGCGAATGCGGGTGAGCATGTCTGAAATTGGGTCGTGATTGGCCATGGTCGGGTCCGAAGAGGGCTCAGTTGCTGCGGAACGGCATTCCCATCTCGCGGAGGAGGGCCCTGCCCTCTTCGTCGTTACGGGCGTTGGTCACAATCGTGACGTCCATCCCCCGGATCGCATCGATTTTGTCGAAGGAGATCTCAGGGAAAATGATTTGTTCGCGGATCCCCAGGGTGTAATTCCCCCGGCCGTCAAAGCTCTTGGGGCTCACACCGCGGAAGTCGCGGATGCGGGGCAGAGCAAGATTGATCAGGCGCTCCAGGAAGGCATACATCCGCTCACCACGCAGGGTGACGGCGACACCGATTGGCATCCCCTGGCGAATTTTGAAGCCAGCGATTGCCTTTTTGGCTCGAGTCACCACCACTTTTTGGCCAGTGATTGTGGCCAGTTCGGTGATTGAGGCCTCGAGGGCTTTGGCATTCTGGGCGGCTTCACCGAGGCCCCTGTTGATGGTGACTTTCACCACCTTGGGAACTTCGTGAATATTGGAGAGATTCAGGTCCTTGAGGAGTTTGGGCTGAATCGACTCCCGGTAGCGCTTTTTCAGTGACATGACGGGGAGAGGGGGGTGCGCTTCTGGTCTGGGTCAGAAGGCTGACAGGGACTGGAGTTGAAGTTGGCGGGGCCTGTGCGAGCGATCGCAAGGCACGCTTCTGGAGCTCAATCGAGGATTTCTCCTGTCTTCTTGAGGCGACGCTTTTTAGTGCCGTCTTTCTCCACCACGATTTCGACGCGGCTTGCCACCTGTTTTGAGCTGGAGTAGAGCATCACATTCGAGGCATGCACAGAGGCTTCCTCGGTGACGATGCGGCCACTCTCGCCTTCCTGGGTTGGCTTGACGTGGCGGGTGCGCAGGTTTACTCCTTGCACTACGACACGATTTTCATAGGGAAGGGTGCGTAGCACCTCTCCGGTTTTGCCCTTGTCCTTGCCGGAGATCAGCTGGACGGTGTCACCCTTTTTGAGGCGCATCTTGATGCGCTCAGCGGGTTTTGCCTTGGGAGTTGCGGTCGCCATTTCAGATGACCTCCGGGGCGAGGGAAACGATCTTGGTGAAGTTGCGCTCGCGCAGTTCACGGGCAACCGGGCCGAAGACTCGGGTTCCCTTGGGGTTGTTGTCGTTACCCAAGATCACGGCTGCGTTGTCGTCAAACCGGATTGAATTGCCGGTGTCACGGCGCAGGGTGGCTTTGGTGCGCACCACTACGGCCTTGACCACATCCGATTTTTTCACGCCCATATTGGGCATGGCATCTTTGACGGCTGCCACGATCACGTCGCCAACGTGGGCGTAGCGACGGTTGGTGCCGAGCACCCGGATGCATTGGATGCGCTTGGCGCCGCTGTTATCAGCGACGTTTAAATAGGTTTCTTGTTGGATCATTAGGAGTTCTCCTCAACCGGCGGTGCTGTTGGTGAGAACTTCGGCCACGGTCCAGCGCTTGGTGCGACTGAGCGGGCGGGTCTCGGTGATGCGAACCCGGTCACCCACTTTGCAGCTGTTCGCTTCATCGTGGGCTTTGTAACGGGTGGTGCGGCTGACCGTCTTTTGATAGATGGGATGGGGGAAGCGGTTTTCCACCGCCACGACCACCGTTTTATCCATCTTGTCGCTGACGACGGTGCCGACCCTTTCCTTGAGTGCCATGGGGATCGAGGGGGTATCAGGAGGCTGAAGCAGCCGTGGCGGCGGAGCGTTGCTGCTCCTGTTGCACCGTCATCAGGTGGGCCAGCTTGATGCGAGCCTGCTTGAAGCGGTGAGTATTTTCCAGCCGGCGGGTGGCTTGCTGGAAGCGCAACTCAAACAGTTCACGCCGGGTGGCGTTGACCTGTTCGTTGATCTGTACACCGGTGAGCTTGCGCACCTCGGCGATGTTGGGTTTTGCCATCGGTCAGGCCTCCACTGGGGCTGCATTTTCCTGATCCGCCAGGCTCAGGAATTTGGTCTTGAGGGGAAGCTTGAACTGCGCCAGGCGCATGGCTTCCTTGGCGATCTCGGGGGTGATTTCAGCACCACCCATTTCAAACAGAATGCGCCCCGGTTTGATAACGGCCACCCAGAATTCCGGGTTGCCCTTACCGGAACCCATACGGGTTTCGGCGGCGCGCATCGTGACTGGTTTGTCAGGGAAGATCCGGATCCAGATCTTGCCGCCGCGTTTGACGTGGCGGGTCATGGCTCGGCGGCTGGCTTCAATCTGGCGGGAGGTGATCCAGCCACATTCCTGGGCCTGCAGTGCAAACTCTCCGAAGGCAATCGTGTTGCCCCGGGTAGCGACACCGCGCATGCGGCCTCGCTGTTGTTTGCGGAATTTGACGCGTCTTGGACTCAGCATGGTTCAGGGCTCCGGATCACTCTTTGTTAGAGCGGTCTTCAAACTGTTGCGGCTGCCGGCTGGTCCGGCGGCGGGGCGCAGCACCCACGGGCAGCTGCTCTTTCTGGCCAGGTAGCACCTCGCCTTTGAAAATCCACACCTTGATTCCCAGCACTCCGTAGGTGGTGCTGGCCAGCTTGGTTGCGTAGTCGATGTCGGCACGCAGGGTGTGTAGGGGCACTCGACCTTCCCGGGTCCATTCGGTCCGGGCGATCTCGGCGCCGTTGAGGCGGCCGGCCACCATGATTTTCAGGCCGAGCACTCCAGCCCGCTGGGCCCGTTGCACGGCCATGCGGATGACGCGGCGGAAGGCAACGCGCTTCTCCAGTTGCTGAGCGATGTACTCGGCCAGCAGGAACGAGTCGGCATCGACCCGCTCGACCTCCACCACGTTGATGCGCACCTGACGGTTGGCATCGCCGAGGGTTTTCTGAATACCGGTGCGCAGCTCTTCAATGCCGCTGCCCTGACGGCCAACAAGCACGCCAGGACGAGCGGTCTTGAGTTCAACCTCCAGTTGATCGGCCTTGCGGGCAATCAGCACATCGCTGATGCCTGCGGCGCCGTACTTCTTGTGGATGAACTTGCGAATGCGGTCGTCTTCCTGAAGCAGGATTGGATAGGTCTTACTGGGGGCGTACCAACGCGAGCGGTGTTCCTGGGTAATCCCCAGGCGCAGGCCGGTTGGATGGATCTTGTGTCCCATCTTTCGGTGTCCTCGGGGGTTAGGTGGAAGGAGCCACAGCAATGCTGATGTGGCAGGTTTGCTTTTTGATCGCGAAGGCACGACCCTGGGCGCGGGGGCGGAAGCGCTTCAGGCAGGGACCCATGTCGGCGATCGCTGAAGCGATCACCAAGGTCGAGGGGTCCAGGCCGAGATTGTTCTCGGCGTTAGCCACAGCCGAGCGCAACACCTTGGTGATGGGGCCGGTGGAGCGGTAGGGCATGAACTCGAGCATGATCAGGGCCTCGCGATAGCTGCGGCCACGGATCTGGTCGAGAACTCTTCGCACCTTGGATACGGAACCGCGGATGAAGCGGCCGTGGGCGAGAGCTTGGTTGGAAGGTGTGTTTGCCATAGCGTCAGCGGCCTCCTTTCTTATCCTTGATGTGGCCCCGGAAGGTGCGGGTGGGGGCAAATTCCCCGAGTTTGTGGCCCACCATCTGTTCCGTCACGTAGACGGGAACATGGGATTTGCCGTTGTGAACAGCAATGGTGTGGCCGATCATCATCGGCAGGATGGTGGAAGCACGTGACCAGGTTTTGATCACGGACTTGTCATCTGCGCCGTTTTGCTTTTCAACCTTGCGAAGCAGGCTGTCGGCAACAAACGGTCCTTTTTTGAGCGAACGTCCCATGGTTGATTAAGCGAACAGCAAAGCGGTGTTGATCATCAGGAATCGCGTCCGCCACGGCTCCGTTTGGAGGTACGGCGACGTTTCCGGAGCACAAACCGATTGCTGGGTTTGTTCCGCTTACGGGTTTTGTA
>NZ_JAGQBD010000015.1:0-65920 GCF_024345455.1 Cyanobium sp. T1G-Tous | reverse complement strand
GCTTTTTGGCGGTGGTGAGCTCGTAATCAGAGAAGCCGAGCTGCTTGCCACCCATTACCTCAGTCCTGGTCAGCGATTACAGGGCCATTGTCCCGCGAATGGCACTGGTTCTCCAGAGTCTCCCTAAACCAGCGAGACGGGAAAGCAGCAAAGCCTGCAAGGAAAGCAAACGGGGATGATCAATAAAATCTCGGCGGCATACAAGCACCTCCCCAGAGGAAAATGGCAATTCCAGGGGAAGCCTGACTAGATCACCTCCAGAAATTTCCATGCTGAGTGAAGTGGCATAGCCGATAGTGAGCTCTGCCTCCGTTTTCCCCTCCCAATTTTCACGCTTATAGCGAAACATTCGCACGTGATCATTCCAGAAGCCGAGCTTCTTTAGGCAAGCCTCAACTTGGGGATAGGAGCCTGGTGGCAGCGCAAGGGTTGGATATTGGGCAATATCAGCAAAGGACAGCTGGGCTTGATTAATCAAAGGATGACCCGGCCTAACAACAAAAAATACCGGCATCTTCGATAGCTCAATCGAAGTCAGCTCAGGGTCGCCGGCAGATGGACCATCAGGCAAGCCGGTGAGGCAGACATCAACAATCCGCTCCCTAACTAGCTGAAAATTACGCGGCACTCCAACAATATTGGCAAGGCCAAGAATCCAACTATCTGGTACAGGAGTGCACAACAAGGGGCCTGACCAATAGGTGGCCTCCAGGCGCAGGGGCCTAAGCCCCTGCCACCTCGCCACTTGATGAACGCCGCGCTCCAGCGCCAAGATCATCGAATCGCCAACGGTGTTCCACTCGCCCTCGATGCGTTGGAAGTCAAGACCAAAAAGATCAAGACATTTTCGCGATTGCCTGCTGACGGTGGCCTGACTTAGGCCGAAGCGCTTAGAGACCTCTTCACACGTACGCAGCCACTGCAGGGCGTCGAGCGCCGTAAGCGCATCAAGATCAACCAATTCCGCGAAAACTGAAGCTAGACCTGAGCTATGACAGGCTTTAAGGACTCTTATGCCCAACTTCAGTACGTCATGGGGGGTGAAGGTCGCTTTCAGAAACTGAACACGAACGACCGGCGCAGCGGCGGCGAACGACGCGAAAGCGACCAACAACGTGGCGTTCAAGATTGGCTCAAAGATGAACAGCGGCAAGATCGCCGCAGTGGCCTCGATAGGCGCAGCGGCCTCAGCCGTAGGGGCTCGGCCGACAACCGTCAAGACGAGCGCAAAGTCATTCCCTTCGCCATTGCCCCCCGCGGCTCCCTCCGCACTGCCGACGGGAATCAGTGGGTCATCACCCTGTGGGACCTAAGCCGCACAGGACTTTGCGTGATCGCCAACGGCAGGTGGATCTACCGGTGGCCACCAGCTGCGATCTCACCCTTACCGAGGTGGTGGGCACGGGCATGGTCAACTTCCAAGCCCAGTTGATGTGGTTTTCAGACGATGCCTTTCAGACCTACTTAGGCATGAAATTTGAATTGCCCCCCGAGCTACCACCAGGCACCTTTTTGGAGCGCTACCTCAAAGCCAACTTCGACGTCTGATGCCTAGTAGCGAAATGCCTAGTAGCGAAATTCCCACCAGCGAAATTCCCAGTGGCGAACAGGCGCTGGCCCTTGAGCGACTCAGCCGTCGCCAGGGCTCCGGGATTACGGCAGAGCAGCTGTGTGGCCGCTGGCGGCTCCAGCTGCTCTGGAGCAAGGGCAGGGCCCAACCCAACCCCGCCACGGCAGCCCTGCTGCGGGGCCTGCAGGCAAGTTTGAGCATCGCCACACGAGATGCCCCTCCAGATGCCCCTTCTCTGGAACAGGGTGATCTAACGGTGCTGAACAGCGTTCAGCTCGGGGCGTTGCAGCTGCGCTTCAGCGGCAGCGGCAATCTGCGGGGCCGCAGGCCGTTATTGGAGTTTTGGTTTGACCAGCTGGAATTGCGGCTCGGTCGCCAAAGGCTCTGGCGACAAGCGATCAGCCAGCAGCCGGAGCAACGCCGGCGCCCATTTTTCGCCCTGATCGCTCGCTCAGGCGCCGCAGATAACGGCTGGCTGCTGGCCAGGGGACGGGGCGGCGGCTTAGCCCTGTGGGTTCTCGATCCCCAGCTGGAAAAAGTAAGCGACGCCTAGAGGCCGGCGCTCAACTCCCGCTGCAGCAAGGCGAATAAATAATCGGGCTCGCGGTATTGAGTCGGCAGGCAATTGTGCAGGATCTCCAGCCGCTGCCAGCAAACCGTACGGCGCACCTTGGCGATCGTCTTGCCCTCGCGAATCAACAGGCGCATGGCCTTGCAATAAAGCGGATAGTTCGCTTCCAATTCACCAATGGTGAGACTTGGAGCGGGGAGGGAGGTGGTCATGGCACACAGGGCTGGGCGGCCGCAAAGAACCCGGTAGGGCCCTGGGTTGAGTGTGCGCTGCTGGGCAGGTTTACCGAGCCCCCCATACGGGGACAATATGTAAGGGGGCTCAGAGCTGCACCATGCCGCAGCGCATGCCCTTGAGCACGGCCTGCAACCTGTTATTGACGTCGAGGGTCTTGAGCAGTCGCTTGGTATAGGTCTTGGCGGTTTCCTCGCTCACCACCAGTCGCTCAGCAATCTCCCGATCGGTGAGGCCGCTGGCCAGCAGATCCAGCACTTCGTATTCGCGCTTAGTGAGCCGCGGGCAACTCAGGTAGGGCAGGGTGCCGGAACGCAGCGAAGGGCTGCGGTAGGAGTGCTGCCCCATCACCGCCAGCACCGCTGCCTGCAGGGGTCGCTGATCGCCGATGAAATCGGCTTCCGCAACTACCGCCTCCAACCAGGAAGCCTCAACGTATTGGGCCGGGATCACATCCCCCAGGGCCAGCACTACCACCCGCAAGCCCTGATGGGCACTGCGCGCCTTGCGGGCCAGCTCAAAGCCATTGCCGTCCTCCAGGTAGTCGGTGCAAATCAACAGCTCGTAGGGCTCCCGCGCCAGATACTCCAGGCAGGTGGCCTCATCGGTGACGGCACAGCCGATGCGGGTGCGGTCTTGAAAGCTCTCGCACACTGATCGGAGCAGAAAGCGACCCTTCATGGCGATCGCCACCTTGCCGCTGACCGCCACCGACAACAGCACCTGGTCGAGGGTGGTGCCCTCCAGGCTGCTCAGAAAAGGGGTGAGATCCATCGACCCACAACTCTTGGCAGGGGCGTCAGTTCACCCTAAGACAGCTGACGGGTTCAGCAAATGCGGGGCAGCAGCTCGCCGCTGAGGGGCAGCAGCAGGCGCTCGGTGCCAAAAGAAGTGGTAAGCAGCACCCGCGCTCCCTGGCTGGCCGGCCGCACACTGCCGATCCAGGCTCCGCCACTGGCCGCCAGCAGGGTCTGGGCCTGATCGCGGGCCGATGGCGGCACCACCACCACAAAGCGACCCTCATTGGCCAGGTGCAGAGGTTCAAAGCCCAGCAGCTCACAGGTGCGCGCCACAGGCTCCAGCACCGGCAGGCGCGCCTCCTCAATCGCCAGCTCCACCGCGGCCGCCTCCGCTAGCTCCTGCAGGGCACTGGCCAGGCCGCCGCGAGTGAGGTCGCGCAGGCAGTGAATCCGAACCCCGGCCTCCAGCAGGGCCCGCACCTGGGGCCAGAGCGGCGCGCAGTCGCTGAGCACGGGCGGCACCAGGGCCAAGCCATGGCGAGCGGCCAGGATTGCCACGCCATGGCGGCCCAGGTCGCCGCTCAGCAGCAGCTGATCGCCCGGGCGAATCGCCGTAGGGTGAATCGGCATCGGCGCCTGCACCGCCCCGATGCCGCTGGTGGTGATGAATATGCCGTCGGCCTTGCCCCGTTCCACCACCTTGGTGTCGCCGGTAACGATCGTGAGCTCGCAGGCCCGCGCAGCCGCAGCCATCGAGGCCACAAAGCGCCGCAGCAGCGCCAGCGGCAAGCCCTCCTCCAGCAGCAACGCCACACTCAGATGCAGAGGCCGGGCGCCCGCCATCGCTAAATCATTGGCGGTGCCGATCACCGCCAGGCTGCCGATATCACCACCGGGAAATTCCAGCGGCTGCACCACGTAGCCGTCGGTGCTGAAAGCGAGCGGGCCGGGCGGCAATTCGAGCCGGGCCGCATCGTGCAGCACCTGGGCCGGATCGGCGTAGAGGGCCCGCAGCTCCTGGTTGATCAGCTGCTGCATCAGGGTGCCGCCGCCGCCATGGGCCAGCTGGATGCAGTCGCTCATGGCGGCGGCGGCCGGTAGCGGTGGTAGGCGGCACAGGCCCCTTCGCTCGACACCATCGGTGCCCCCAGGGGTCGCTCCGGGGTGCAGGCCGAGCCGAAGGCCGGGCAGTCGGGAGGGAGGGCGCGGCCCTGCAGGATCAGGCCGCTGATGCAGGGGCTGGCTAGGGGCTCCGGCGGCGGGGAAACCGCTGCTGAGGGCAGACAAAACCGCAGCAGCGCATCGAAGTCGCGGTAGGCCGCAGCCAGCTCATAGCCACCAGCGGCGATGGGGCCCAAACCCCGCCAGGGCTGGTCCACCACCGCAAACACCTCCTTCATAATGGCCTGGGCGGCGCCGTTGCCCTGCTGGCGCACCACCCGGCCGTAGGCATTGGCAAGCGCCGGGGTGCCCGCCTCCAGCAACTGCACCAGTCGCAGCAGCCCGGCCATCACATCGGCAGGCTCAAAGCCCGTGACCACCACCGGCACCCGGTGGCGCCGCACCAACTGCCCTAGCTCGGCGGTGCCCATCACCGCCCCCACATGGCCCGCCGCCAAAAATCCCTGCACCTGGTTGCCTGGCTCCTGCAGCAATGCCGCCATCGCCGGCGCCACCCGCACGTGCGCCAGCAGCACCGTGAGGTTGGTGAGCCCCAGGGCCCGGGCCTGGCGCAGCAGCAGGGCGGTGGCCGGTGCCGTGGTTTCAAAGCCCACCGCCAAAAACACCACCTGGCGCGCAGGGCACGCCTGGGCCAGGGCAATGGCCTGTAGGGGCGAGGTGAGCAGGCGCACGTCGCCGCCTGCAGCCCGCGCGCCGAGCAGATCGGCGCCGGCGGCGCTGCCTGGCACCCGCAGCATGTCGCCGTAGGAGCAGAGGATCACCTCCGGGCAGGCCGCCAGCGCCAGGGCCGCATCGAGGCGCTCGGCCGGCGTAACGCACACCGGACAGCCCGGTCCATGAATCAGCCGCAGCCCCGGTGGCAGCAATTGATCAAGCCCCCAACGCAGGATGGCGTGGGTCTGACCGCCGCACACCTCCATCAGGGTCCAGGGGCGGCTGGCAGTGGCAGCAAGCAGGGCCGCCAGCTCAGCAACCCGGCCATTGATTTGGCTTTGCAGGGCGGCACTCACCAGGGGCCAGGCGCCTGGCGGGCATCGGCGGGGCGGTAGCCCTGAATGGCGCGCATGTATTGGGCCCGCTCGTATTCGGCCGGATTGGGGCAGCGCTGCTGGCTCATACAGCCCACCAGCTCCGCCACGCTGGCCACCTCGTGCTCCATCAGCCAGATGGAGAGCTCCTGCTCCAGGCCCGCCAGGCGCTCGGGGCCGTGGCGCAGCAACGCCCCCACCACCTGGGTAACCGCAGCCCCCGCCATCAACAGCCGCACCACATCGGTGCCCCGGTGCACACCGCCACTGGCGGCCAGATCCAGGGGCTGGCAGCCGTGCAGCAGAGCGATCCAGCGCAGCGGTAGTCGCAGGTCGTGGGGGGTGGAGAGCAGCAGGTTGGGCCGCACCTCCATGGTCTCGATGTCGATATCGGGCTGGTAGAAGCGGTTGAACAGCACCAGCCCATCGGCGCCCGCCGCGGCCAGGCGCCGGGCCATGGCGCTGAGGTTGGTGAAAAAGGGGCTGAGCTTCACGGCTAGGGGCAGGCGCACCTCAGCGCGCACTTGGCGCACGATCTCCTCCACCTCGGCTTCGATGGCGGCGCTGGAGAGCTCGGGGTCGGTGGGAATGGCATAGATGTTGAGCTCCAGGGCCGAGGCGCCGGCCGCCTCAATCCGCCGCGCCGACTCCACCCAGCGGCCCGCCTTAGTGCCATTGAGGCTGGCGATCACGGGCACCGCCAAATGCTGGCAGGCCTGCTCCAGGTGGCGCAGGTAGATGTCTTCCCCGCCATGGAAGATCGATGGCTCCGGCACGTAGCTGAGCGCCTCGCCATAGCTATCGGTGCCGGCCATGGCATGGCGGTGCAGGTCAAGCTGCTCCTGCTCGATCTGCTCCTCAAACAGCGAATGCAGCACGATCGCCGCCGCCCCGGCCCGCTCCAGGGCCTGCAGCTGGCCTAGCTCCTCGCTGAGGGGCGCGGCAGCGCCCACCACCAGGGGGCTGCGCAGGGCCAGGCCGAGATAGGTGGTGGAGAGGTCGGGGATCATGGTTTGGGGGCTGACTGGGCCAGGGCCCGATAGGTGGCCCAGCGGCATTCGAGCTCCCGCTGGGCCTGGCGCACCAGGGCCTGGGCCCGCTCCGGCTGGCTGTAGCGCAGCATGCGGAAGCGGTTTTCCTGCTCCATCGCCTCCTTGAGCGAGCGCTTTGGCGCCGGGCTGTCGAGTTGCAGGGGAGTCTCGCCGCGCTCGGCTCGGCGCGGGTCGTAGCGGTAGAGCAGCCAGCGGCCCGAATCCACCGCCAGCTTCTGGTGCGCCATGCCCTGGGCCATATCGATGCCGTGGGCGATGCAGTGGGAGTAGGCAATGATCAGCGAAGGCCCCGGGTAGCTCTCGGCCTCCAGAAATACGCGGGTGGTGTGCTCGTCGCGGGCCCCCATCGCCACACTTGCTACGTAGACGGTGCCGTAGGTCATCGCCATCAGGCCCAGGTCTTTTTTGGGGGCCGTCTTGCCGGCGGCGGCAAACTTGGCCACCGCCCCCCGGGGGGTGCTTTTGGAGGCCTGGCCGCCGGTGTTGGAGTACACCTCGGTGTCGAGCACCAGGGCGTTGACGTCGCGGCCACTGGCGAGCACGTGGTCGAGCCCACCGAAGCCGATGTCGTAGGCCCAGCCATCGCCGCCCACCAGCCAGACGCTGGTTTTCACCAGGGCATCGGCGAGCTCCAGCAGCTGGCGGGCTTCCGGGTGCTCCATTCCCGCCAAACGCCCCTTGAGCTCGGCCACCCGCTGGCGCTGCTCGACAATGCCGACTTCATCGCTCTGGTCGGCGTTGCGCAGGGCCTCCAGCAAGGGGGGCGGCAGCTCGGCAGGCTCAAGCTGGCCCGCCAACCGCTCCAGCAGATCGAGGGCCATCTGGCGCTGCTGGTCACGCGCCACCCGCATCCCGTAGCCGAATTCGGCGTTGTCTTCGAACAGGGAATTGCTCCAGGCCGGGCCCCGTCCTTCGGCGTTGGCGCTCCAGGGGGTGGTGGGCAGGTTGCCGCCGTAGATCGAGCTGCAACCGGTGGCATTGGCAATCAGCATCCGATCGCCGAACAGCTGGGAGGCGAGCTTGAGGTATGGCGTTTCGCCGCAGCCGCCGCAGGCGCCGGAAAACTCAAACAATGGCTGCTGCAGCTGCTGCTGGCCGATCTTGTGCAGGTTGAGCTCGGCGCGGGGCACCTCGGGCAGCTGCAGGAAAAAGTCCCAGTTGCCGCGGGCCTGCTCACGCAACGGCCGCTGCGGCGCCATGTTGATCGCCTTGCGCTTGGGCTCGCTGCGGTCGCGGGCGGGGCATACCTCCACGCACAGGGCGCAGCCGGTGCAGTCTTCGGCGGCCACCTGGATGGTGAAGGTTTGGCCGGCAAAGGCGGGGTCGCGGGCGGGGGCAGTGCGGAAGCCCTCGGGGGCTGCGGCGAAGAGATCAGGGGCGCCCACCTTGGCGCGGATCACCGCATGGGGGCACACCAGCACGCACTTGCCGCACTGCACGCACAGGTCTGTTTCCCACACCGGCACCGCAGCGGCGATGTTGCGCTTCTCCCAGCGGGCCGTGCCCACCGGCCAGGTGCCGTCACAGGGCAGGGCACTCACCGGCAGGGCATCGCCGCGGCGATCCAGCATCGGCCCGATCACCTCCCGCACAAAATCCGGGGCACCAGTGAGCCGGTCCTCCCGCAATGGCTCCGGGCCGGAGCCGTCGAGGCTCGACCAATCGAGGGGCACCAGGTGCTCGAGGCTGGCGTCGAGGGCCGCCAGATTCATCGCCACCACGGCCTCACCCTTACGGCGGTAGCTGGTTTCGATCGAGTGGCGAATCCGGGCGAGGGCTTCTTGGCGCGGCAGCACACCGCTGAGTGCAAAGAAGCAGGCCTGCATCACCGTGTTGATGTGGGGCCCCATGCCCGCCTGGCGCGCCACTTGGTAGGCATTGATCTGCTGCACCTGAATCCCCTTGCTGCGGATCTGAGCGCGCAGGGCTTCCGGCAGCCGCGCCCAGGTGTCTGCTGGCGCAAAGGGGCTATTGAGCAGAAACACGCCCCCGGGCTCGATGCCAGCCAGCAGATCGAAGCGCTCGACGAAATCCCACTGGTGGCAGGCCACAAACGTGGGCCGCTGGATCAGGTAGGTGGAGCGGATCGGCTGGGGCCCAAAGCGCAGGTGCGACACCGTGACCGAACCCGACTTTTTGGAGTCGTAAACGAAATAGCCCTGGGCATACAAATCCGTGCCCTCGCCAATGATCTTGATCGCCGCCTTGTTTGCCCCCACCGTGCCATCGGAGCCCAGGCCGTAAAACACGGCACGCACCTCAGCTGCGTCGGTGTGGAAGCCGTGTTCGACGTCAGCGTCGAGGGGCAGGGAGCGGTGGGTGAGGTCGTCGTCGATGCCCACCGTGAAGTGGTTGAGCGGGCGGGGCTGACCAGCTGCCAGCAGGGGCCGCAAATGATCAAATACCGCCTTCACCATCGCCGGGGTGAACTCCTTCGACGACAGCCCGTAGCGGCCACCCAGCACCGCCGGCAACGCTGCTGGCCCATGCACCCCCCCATGCACGGCAGCCCACTCCTCGGCCAGGGCTGCCACCACATCTAGGTAGAGAGGCTCGCCAGCGGCGCCAGGCTCCTTGCAGCGATCGAGCACGGCGATCGCCCGGGTACTGGCCGGCAGGGCCTCCACCAGCAGCCGGGCCGCAAAGGGCCGAAACAGGCGCACCTTCAGCACCCCCACCCCCTCGCCGGCGGCCTGCAACGCCTCAGCCGCCTCCACGGCGGTCTCGCAGCCCGACCCCATCAGCACCAGCACCCGCTCGGCAGCGGCGGGGCCGACGTAGTCGTAGGGGCGGTAGTGGCGACCAGTGAGCTCGCCAAAGCGCGCCATCGCCTCGATCAGATGGTCCGGGGCCGCGTCGTAGAAGCGATTTATCGATTCGCGCGCCTGGAAGTAGACGTCTGGGTTTTGGCTGGTGCCGCGGATCACCGGCCGATTGGGGCTGAGGGCGCGGGCGCGGTGGGCACTGATCTCCGCCGCGGGCATGAGCTCGAGCAGCTGGCCGTCGCTGAGCGGCGCGATCTTCTGGATCTCGTGGGAGGTGCGAAAGCCATCGAACACATGCAGGAACGGCAGCCGGCTGCGCAGGCTGAGCAGGGCAGCAATGGCGGCAAAGTCGCCCGCCTCCTGCACCGACGCCGAGCAGAGAATCCCGCAACCGCTACCGCGGGTGGCCATCACATCGCTGTGATCGCCAAAGATCGACAGGCCCTGGGCCGCCAAGGAGCGGGCCGCCACGTGCAGCACCGCCGGGGTGAGCTCCCCCGCCAGCTTGTAGAGGTTGGGGATCATCAACAGCAGCCCCTGGCTGGCCGTGAAGGTGGTGGTGAGCGCCCCGGCCTGCAGGGCGCCATGCACCGTGCCGGCAGCACCCGCTTCGCTCTGCAGCTCCACCACCGACGGCACCGTGCCCCAGAGGTTGGGCCTGCCCTCCGCGGCCCAGGCATCAGCCCACTCACCCATCGGCGAGGCCGGCGTGATCGGGTAGATGGCGATCACCTCATTGAGGCGGTAGGCCACCCGGGCCACGGCCTCGTTGCCATCAATAGTGCTCATGGCTCCTCGGCGGGATCGTCAGCGAGCACGACGCTCAGGGCCATGCCCACGTGCACCAGCACCCGATCGCCCACCGCCGCCTCCGGCAAGCAGGCCAGGCTCACCCACTGGCGCACACCACCGAAATCCACCTCGGCCTGGCGCCACAGCTCCGCATCAGGGCCGGCATCCGCAGGCGAACCGGTGATCGTCAAGATCAGGCCGGGGGTGGCCAGGCACATGGGTAGGCCTCCACGCTCTACTTCGTTATAGGGAGATCAGCCAGAGCTGCCCAAAGCTGGCCTAGGGCCAGGCCGCCGTCGTTGCTGGGCAGCTGCTCAGCCCAGCGGGGCACCAGGCCGGCCGCGCGCAGGGCAGCGGCGCTGCGCTCCAGCAGCAGGCGGTTCTGGAAGCAGCCACCGGCCAGCAGCACGGTGGTGGCACCAAGGCGCCCAGCCGCCTTAGCCGCGGCACCGGCCAAGCCGGCCGCCAGGGAAGCGTGGAAGCAGGCAGCGCTCTCCTGCGGCGACACCCCTGCAGCTCTCGCGTTCAACAAGCTCTGCAAAAGGGGCTGCCAATCGAGCCAGCCAAGCTGCAGCCCCGCAGCCGGCAGCAGCGGCATGGGCGCCACCTGCGGAGGCGGGGCCTGCAGGGCTAGGCCCTCCAGCAGTAGCCCCGCCTCCCCCTCAAAGCTGCTGCGCTGGCACAGATCCAGCAGGGAAGCGGCCGCATCAAACAGGCGGCCAGTGCTGGAGCAAAGCGGGCTATGGCAGCCGCTGGCGATGGCCTGCAGCAGCAGCTGCCAGTCGCCGGGACTGAAAGCAGCCCGGCAAGCAGCGGCCCCCGGATGGCTCAAGGACTCCGGGCCGGCCGCGGCCAGCAGGCCCAGGGCGGCCCGGCGGGGTTCGGCCATGGCCCGCTCGCCGCCGGGCAGGGGAAAGGGGCGCAGGCAGGCCCAACGCTCGGCCCCGCTGGCCGTGAGCCAGAGCAGCTCGCCGCCCCAGAGCCGGTGGCCGCTCGCCTCGGCCGGCTCGCCATAGCCAAGGCCGTCGCAGGCCCACACCAGCTGGGGCAGCTGCAGGCCGTGCTCCGCCGCCACCGCCAGGCCGTGGGCGCGGTGGTGCTGCACCAGCTGCAACGGCAGCCCCAGCCGCCGGGCCGCCGCCGCGGCCAGCTGGTAGCTGGCGTAGCCGGGATGGCCATCGCAGGCCAGGGCGGCGAGCCCGGGGCCAGGGCGCTCCAGCAGCTGCTCGAGCCCCTCGCTCAACAGCTGCTGCGGCAGGGGCCCAGCCAGATCACCCAGCAGTGGCGCCAGCCAAACGCGGCCGCCGAGCGCCAGGGCCGGCGCACTTTTGAGATCGCCGCCGAGGGCCAGGGCGGGGCCGGGCGGGGCCTGCAGAGCTAGGGCCTGGGGGGCGTAGCCGCGGGCCCGGCGCAGCAGCACCGGCCGCCCTTCGATCAGCTGCAACACCGAGTCGTCGAGGCGGCGGGCGATCGGGCGGTTGTGCAGCAGGAAGCCATCGGCGATGCCGGCGAGGCGATCAAGGGCCTCGGCCGGATCGAGGCAGAGGGGCTCGCCGCTGCGGTTGCCGCTGGTGGCCACCAGGGGGCGGCCAAAACCCGCCGCCAGCAGCTGGTGCAACGGCGAAGCCGGCAGCATCACCCCCAAAGCGGTGCTGCCGGGGGCCACCCCGGTGAAGGGCTGGCGCTGGCCTGGCCGCAACCGCAGCAGCACGATCGGCGCGGCCGGGTGCTGCAGCTGGAGCCGTTCTGCTGCAGACAACTCCACGGCAGCAGGGATCTGTTCCAGATCGGCTACCAGCAGGGCCAGGGGCTTGGCGGGCCGCTGCTTGCGCTGGCGCAACCGGGCCACCGCCGCCGGATCGCCGGCAGCCACCAGCAGCTGGAAGCCGCCCACCCCCTGGAGGGCCAGAATCCCGCCCGCCGCCAGCAGGGCCAGGCCCGCCGCCAGCGGATCCCCGCCGCCGGCCCCGGCTCCCTGCCACTGCAGCCGGGGCCCGCAGGCGGGGCAGCCGATCGTTTCGGCGTGGAAGCGGCGATCAGACGGATCGTCGAACTCCTGCTGGCAGAGAGCGCACAGGCGGAAGCCAGCCAAGCTGGTGTGGGCGCGGGCGTAGGGCTCGGCGCTGGCGATCGAGTAGCGGGGCCCGCAGTGGCTGCAGCTGATGAAGGGGTAGCGGTGGCGGCGGTTGCCGGGGTCGTGGAGCTCGGCCAAACAGGTGGGGCAGGGGGCCAGATCGGCGGCGAGGGACGGGGCGATCAGGCTGGCGCCCAGGAGTTGGGCGGTGGCGGCGGCGATGCGCAGGCCAGGTGGCGCCGGAACGAGGGGCGGGAGCCACTCGGGCGCCAGTGGCTCAAGAGCGCCGGGGGGCTGCAACGCCTCGGGCAAGCGCCGCAGCAGCAGCTCCAGCGAACGGCGCTCCCCCTGCAACTCCAGCCTGACGGCGCCAGCGACGTTTTCCACCTCGCCCACCAGCTGCAGCTCGGCGGCCAGGCGATGCACTAGGGGCCGAAAACCCACGCCCTGCACCACGCCACGGCACCACAGGCGCAGCCGCGCCACATTCATCGCGCCAGGGCGTTGCTCAGGGCGTCGAGGCCGGCGCCGCTGCGGGCAGAGGTTTCCAGCACGGAGGCGTGGGGGGCGACGCGGGCGATGGCGGCGTGGGCGGCGGCGCGATCGAAACCCACCGCCTCGGCCAGGTCGATCTTGGTGATCAGCACCAGATCGGCGCCATGGAAGATCGGCGCGTATTTGAGCGGCTTGTCTTCTCCCTCGGTGGTGGAGAGCAGCACCACCCGCAAGCTCTCTCCCAGGTCGTAGGCGCCGGGACACACCAGGTTGCCGACGTTCTCGATCACCAGCAGTTCAAGCTGCTCAAGGCTGATGCCCTGGTGTTGGAGGCGATGCAGACCCTCGGCCACCATTGGCGCCTCCAGGTGGCAGGCCTGGCCAGTGGTGATCTGCACCGCCGCCAGCCCGGCGGCCTGGAGGCGGCGGGCGTCGTTGTCGGTGGCCAGATCGCCCACGATCACCGCCAAACCGGCGGGATCGAGGCGCTGGGCCAGGGCTTCGAGCAGGGCGGTTTTGCCCGAGCCGGGCGAGGAGAGCAGGTTCACCACCGTGACCCCTGCGGCTTCGAAGCGCTGGCGCAGGCCGGCCGCCTGGGCATCGTTGCGCTGCAGCAGGGCCGTGTGCAGGGGTAGCTGGCGGGTTGGTTGTAGGAGCGGCTCAAGCGCCGGCTGTCCGCAGGAGCAGTCGCGGCACATGGCAGCTAAGAACAAGGGCCGTTTCCAGGCTAGGCACCACCCGGAATCCTTCCGAAACGACGGCCATGGGCCTCCGTCCCTGCAAGGTTCAGAGCACCACAGGTGATAACAGTCATCAGGTCATCTGAATGCGAACCAGGCTGTCCCACAGTCGGGTTGGCAGGATCCGGCTGGCGATCACTGAGGCTGACTGGTGACCGCAGAGGTAACGAGCTGATGGGGTGGGGTCGGTGAGAGCTCGCTCGATTGTTAGTGCCACCTCTAGCGGCGGGGAGGCACCCCGGTAGACGGCATCCCAGCTCTTGCGAACGGCACGCATCATGTTGCCGTAGGTACTGCAAGACAAGGATCCCTCCATCGAAGGGGAGGCCACGTTGGCAAAGTCGGTAGCGATCACGCCCGGCTCAACCACCACCACGCTGACACCGAAGGCCTTGAGCTCGAGTCGCAAGGCATCGCTCAGTGCCTCAAGCGCAAACTTGCTGGCCCCGTACCAGCCCGATCCGGGTGAAACCCAGCGACCGGCAATCGAGGAGATATTGACGATGCGACCGCGACCTCGCTCGCGCATGGCAGGTAACAACTGCTGGGTGAGACCCATCAGCCCAAAGACGTTGACTTCGAAAATCGCCCGGGCTCGATCCAGGGCCAATGTCTCAAGCGGACCCACTTCACCGAAGCCAGCATTGTTGACCAGCGCATCGAGGGCACCCACCTTGGCTGTGAGCTGCTCAGCGAGCTCGCGGCGTGAGTCGTCATCGCTTAGATCCAGTGCCATCACCTCGGCACCCAAGGCGGCCAGGGGCTCCATTGCCTCCAGCCGTCGAGCAGCTGCAAACACACGCCAGCCGCGCTCCAGCAATAGGCGAGCTGTCGCCGCACCAATTCCGCTGGAAGCTCCGGTTACAAGAACGGTTGGGGCTGACATTAGAAGCTCTGAATTGGGTTCATTAGGCAAAAATTCCGATGAAACGAACTACTAGCAATCTAATTGCTCCGCCAATTGGGCTTCTTACTCGATGCTGTAGTTCCACTTGGCATCGATGAGGTTTGAAACTGAAAAAATGCCAATGCTGCTTTCAACTGAGCTCTAGCGAGGTCAGCTCCAGCTCGCGGCCTTGCAGCAGCCGGCGGCTGAAGCTGCCGCAGCGGAGGCAAAGGCAATCGCCCTGTTCGGTATCGAACGCCTGCTGACAGGGCTCACAAAAAAAGCGGGCGATCACAATCTCAATGCGCAGCTCGGCGCCCGCCGCGATCGTGCCGGCCATCACCACCGTGTGCGCAAAGCGCAACGCCTCAGGCTCCACCCCGGCCAGGCTGCCGATCCGCAGGCTGATCGCCGTGATGCGAGTGGCACCCTCAGCGTTGGCGGCCGCCAACGACTGATCGCGCACCGCCTCCATCAGGCTGAGCTCATGCATGGCGCGCCAGCCAGCCCTGCATGAGTGCCTGGGCCTGGGGCAGGGCGGCCTGAAGCTCAGCCGAGAGCGTGGTGCCATGGTCGAAGCGCGTCGCCGGCACCTGGAGCAGGTGGGCGGCAGGGGCACAGCCGTAGAGCGCCTGGCTGATCGCCAGCAGCTGGGCCGGCTCCAGCCGGTGGCTCTCGGCCGCACCCGCGGCAAGCGAGATCGAGGTGATCCGGGGAGCCGCGCCGGCCGGCGCCAGCCAGGCATCGATAAACAGCACCGCCTCCAGCTCGGCCAGCTCCGCCGCCAGCTCCGGGGTGAGCTGCTGCACGCTGCGTCCCCCCACCTGTTCGGCCAGCAAGGCCCCAACCCCGTCGTCACCGCGCAGGCTGTTGCCGATGCCGATCACCAGGCGGCTGCCCTGGGGGTGCTGCTGCATGGCAAAGCAAGTGAGGGGGGAGGCGAGCTCCTAATTGTTGGCGGCGATGACCTGATCCGCATCGAGGCGTTGCTTGTCCAGCACCAAGTTGATCCTGCGAGCAGCTTCCGCAGCTCCTCCAGCAGCGGCCATTTGCGCCGCCAGGGTCTGGGCTGCGGCCCGATAGGACGGGTCGGTGAGCACCTCCTGCACCGCAGCACGGATAGCGGTGGCCTGGGGGTGAGCGGTGCCGAGATCCAAGGAAGCTCCGGTGCGCTGGAGGCGAGCACAGACCTCCGGCTTGTCCTCGCCGGCACCGGCCGTAACTAGGGGCACCCCGAAGCTCAAGGCGGCCTGCACGCCCTGGTAGCCACCGTTGGTGATCATCAAGGCCACCTTGGGCAGCAAGAACCCGTAAGGGAGATAACCAGCCGCTCGCACGTTCGCAGGCAACGCGCCAAGCGCCTCGATGGATCCATCTGACCGGCCGGTGGTGACCACCAGCAACAGCGGTTGATCCGCCAAGGCCTCAATCGTGGGTCGCAGCAGCAACGAGGGATCGGTGTTGATAGTGCCTTGACTCACATGCACCACCGTGACGCCATCGAGGTCACCCCACCAGGAGGGGGGAGTGAAGGCCTCCTGCTCTTCCTCCAGCAGCGGACCCACGAAGCTGACCTGAGCTGGCAGATCAGGCCGGGGATACTCAAATGCCGCCACGGTGCCACTGAGCACCAGATCGGCAGACACCTGATCGAACAGCCAGGGCCGTCGAGGTGGCAAGCAGAGCCCGGCACGGGCCTGGTCGGCGCTGGTACGCAGCGAGCGGAACAGCAAGCTGCGTGTCAACAGCCGCAGGACCCTATTGCGCCACCGCCCAAGCAGAGAGTCATCGGGCGGCAAGGCCAGGCCGAACGGTGCCACCGCGCGACTGGGGCACGTGAGCACAGTGCAGCACAACTGCACCCAGGGCCGCCCGGTGCGCTCACTCCACCAGGCACCGGCCATTAAAAAACTGTCGCAAACCACCAGGTCGGCAGCTTGCTCATCGTGGAGAGCCAGCAGATCCAGGCAGAACCCCTGGGAAGGCTGAATGAAAAAGACATCAAGATCGAAGCGCAGCTGGGCCAAACCGCGCAAAGCCTGTCGTCGCTGCTGCAGGGTCTGCGGCACCTTCTCAGGCAGGGAGTAATCAAAACCCTCCCGCATTGCACAGAACACCGCCCCGGTGCTCTCCACCCGCGCTCGAAACGCCTCCACCGCCAGCCAACGCACCCGATGGCCATCAGCCACCAGAGCACGGGCCAGGGCCAGCATCGGCTTGACATGGCCGAACACTGGAACCGACAGCAGCAGCACTTCAGCCATGGGGATCGGGGAGACCAGCGTGGGCTTCTAGAGCTGACATCTTGATCCTGAAGAGCTTGGAGATCGGACCCATTGCCCTGGGGTTGCCCCCTTAATCCCGCACCCGCTCCGCTAACCGCCGCCCAGTGGCATCCACAAGCTCTATTCGCAGCGGCATCTGACCGGCTGCATGGGTGCTGCAGCTCAGGCAGGGATCAAAGCAGCGAATGCCCGCCTCCACCCGGTTGAGCAGGGCCTCAGGGATTTCGGCGCCCTCGGCAAGTGGCGCGGGGCCGAGGTAGTGGCGGGCGATCTGAGCAACGGTGCGGTTCATCGCCAGGTTGTTTTGGCCGGTGGCGATGATCAGGTTCACCCGGGTGATTAGGCCGTCGTCATCTACCCGGTAGTGGTGGAACAACGTGCCCCGGGGCGCCTCGCTCACCCCCACCGCCTCGTTGGCGTTGAGGCTGGCATGGCTGCGCACGTGGGGGGATTGCAGCTCGGGATCCTGCGCCAGCTGGCCGATCGCCTCCAGACAAGCCACGATCTCCACCAGACGGGCATGGTGATAAGCAAACGACGAGTTAGCAATCCGGCCGCCGCTGGCAGTTGTGCCGTTGCGGGCGCGAAAGGCCGCCAGCTCGGCATCGGCCCAGGGGGTGCCGATCCGCTCGCACACATTCAGGCGCGCCAGGGGGCCCACTCGATACATCCCCTCCGGATAGCCAAGGGGCTTGTAATAAGGGAATTTCAGGTAGCTCCAGCTCTCCACCGCCTCGCCCAAGAAGCTGACGTAGTCGTCTTCTGAGAGGCCATCGGCCACCACGGCGCCGCTGCTGTCCACCAGCCGCAACAGGCCATCGATGCACGACCACTGACCCTGGTCGTCCACCAGGCCCATGAACAGGGAGTCGAAGGTGCCAAACACTCGCTGCTCTTCAGCCAGCTGCTGATCCAGCAAGCGCTGAAACACCTCCAAGGCCAGCCGCACCGTGGCTTCGGCTTCGGGCAAGCGCTGATGGATCCAGGCCGCCGTCTCAGGCGTCATCGGCGTGCGAACGCCCCCGGGCACCGCCCAAGCCGCATGGATCTTGCGGCCCGCCAGCTGCTCGATGAGCTGCTGGCCAAATTGGCGCAGGCGGATGCCGGCTCGGGCCAGCTCCGGATCGGCCGCCATCAGGCCAAACACGTTGCGCTTGGCCGGATCGCTATCCCAACCCAGCAGGAAATCGGGGCTGCTGAGGTGAAAAAACGAGAGGGAGTGGCTTTGGCAGATCTGGGCCAGGTTCAGCAGCCGCCGCAACTTGCGGGCCGCCGCAGGCGGCTGCACGGCCAGCAACTTGTCGCCGGTTTTCGCCGCGGCCAGCAGGTGGCTCACCGGGCAGATGCCGCAGATGCGCGCCGTAATACCCGCCATTTCCGTGAAGGGCCGGCCCTCACAAAAGGTTTCGAAGCCGCGATACTCGACCACGTGGAAGCGGGCATCAGTGATCCGGCCCGACTGATCGAGATGCAGGGTGATCTTGGCGTGGCCCTCGATGCGGGTCACCGGATCGATCGTGATCGCGCGGGTCATGGCTTAGTCAGACTTGAAGTGCTGTGTACGCAGGCCCTGGCGCCAAGCACATGGATAAACACCAAGGAAGAGATAAGAGAAAGAGCATTAATAAGCCACGAGCTGATACCAAAAGAATTCGCTAGTACCATCATCATTATCGCTAACAATAACTCCTTTGATCTTGCGCAGGCTCCCAGACTCAACAGTGATGGATTCGGCCTTGGTCAAGACAATGCGCCCATCTCGACTGAGAGGGATGGCCGCATCCACCAAGTCAAGCAATACGTTTGACCGCAAATTACGCCGGGGTATCACTCCAACAAAACTACCCAGCACTGCGCCATCAGCATATGCATTTCCCGTAGCCTCTACAGAAGCTGTGTAGACCAAACTATCGCGCTCAGGCCAGTATTCACCCCCCGAAAGACCCGCCTCAAAACCATCTACAGCAGGCAAACGGACAGGAATGTCCTCAGGCCTCGAAACACTGGAGCGGCGGCCCTGAACATAATCAATAAATTCTTCCTTGGGTATCGCAAATATCATGTTCCCACCAGCGTTAACCCGTTTCAAGAGCAGCACTTGCGGACCTGCCACGATCAGGCCCTCAATATTTAGACGATCAAGCCCTCCCACCTTCTTCAGCTGTGCATAAAGAGGAGCCAGTTGAAATTCCTTGACTTCAACCCCAATCCCACCACCAGCGCCATCCCTGTTCTCACGGATCAGATACCCCCTTTCCCGCAAACCGGCCTCACTACCAGATCCGAGCACCACCTGATGATCGAATCCATTGAGCCGAATCGCCGCCGATGATTCCAAATCAGGCTTGAACTGCTTAGCAATTCGTCCGGCTGGGTCCAGCGAGAAGGTTCCCAGTTGATGTTTGTCCTTAATGGAGAGACTGTTATCCAATTCGTAGGCCCAAGGGCTATCGTCACCGAAAACCCAGAAGCGCCCGCCCTGGGCAGTCACCGCGGATCCCGAAGGCAGATTCAGGAGACGCTTGGGGGTGGAGATCTCAAGCGCAAACCTCGCTTCAGAGGCCCGGGCCTTACCTCCTGAAGTCAGCGCAAGTATCGCCAGAGCACCCACCAGGAGGATTTTCATGCTGGCAATTCCATATAAAGATCCAGTCCCAATCAAACTAATTCTGTTCCATCTTGGGCGCAGCACCAGTCGCCTTAAACCGGAAACCTGCCAGCCCTCAGCCAAACCTCAGCTGCTCAGCGCCCTGCTGCTGCGGCCGCTCGCCGCGCAGTAGGTCTTCCAGAAACTCCCGGATCCGCTCCGCCGAGGGCGGACAACCCGGCAGGAAGTGATCGACCGCAATCACCTCATGCAGCGGCAGCACTCGCTCCAGCAGCTCCGGCACGATGCCGGGGGCATGGGGATGCTGGGCGCCGCGATCGGCCAGCTCCACATAACCGCGCTCCAGCACGCTCTGGCGGCTGCCACCAGCCACTCCGGCCCAGAGATTGCGCAGGCCCGGCACGTTGGCGCTCACGGCGCAATCACCAAAGGACACCACCAACTTGCTGCGGGCCCGCAGCTGCAGCGCCAGCGCGAGGTTGTCGGCATTAGCCACCGCCCCCTCCACCAGGCACAGATCCACCCCCTCGGGAAACACCTTGATGTCGCTCGCCACCGGTGAGTAGACGATCTTGACCGCTGCGGCGAACTCAAAGAGCCATTCATCAAGATCGAGGAACGACATATGGCAGCCGCTGCAGCCGGCCAGCCACACCGTGGCAAATCGCAGCTTTGGGGGTTGCACCTGGGGAGTGGTCATTGGTTGCGCCAGCGGCGGTCAGTGCGCGCTTCAGCCAGCTGCTGGGCCCGCTCGGGGTGGGGCTGCTTCTCGGCGGTGGCGTCCTGCTTACGGAACAGGGCGCCGGTGGGGCACGCATCCACGCACTTGCCGCAGGAGGTGCAGGCTTCCACCTCGCCCCAGGGCTGGTCGAGGCCGGCAATGATCGAACAGGCGCTGCCCCTGTAGCCCACATCCCATACGTGCGCCCCTTCGATCTCGTCGCACATCCGCACGCAACGGGTGCAAAGAATGCAGCGGTGGTGATCTAGCCCAAATAGGGCGTGGGAAGCGTCGACATGGCGCTGGGGGTACTGGTAGGGGAAACGGGAGTGGTCCATGCCCACCTCCACCGCCACGTCCTGCAGCTCGCAGGCGCCATTGGCCACGCAGAAGGCACACACATGATTTCCCTCTGCGAAGAACAGCTCCACCGCCATGCGCCGGTAGCTCTCCAGCTCCGGTGTGTGGGTATGAACCACCATCCCTTCAGCTGCGGTGGTGACGCAGGCCGGCTCGAGTTTGGGGTGGCCCTCAAGGTCCACCAAACAAAGCCGGCAGGCCCCCACGGGGGTAAGGCCATCGAGGTGACAGAGGGTGGGCACTTGCAAACCGGCGCTGCGGATCGCCTGCAGCAGCGTTGCATCGGCCGCCACCGTGCAGGGTTGGCCGTTGATCTGCAGGGTGATGCTGGGTGACGCCTGGGTCATGGCCCAGCCCCGGCGATGGCCGCCTCATATTCAGCGCGAAAAAAGCGCAAGGTGCTCAGCACCGGATTGGGAGCCGACTGGCCCAGCCCACAAAGGCTGGTGGCCTTGACCATGCCGCAAAGCTGCTCGAGCTGCACGAGATCCGCGCCGGTGGCGCGCCGCTCCACGAAGCGATCGAGCAGCTGCTCCAGCTGCACCGTGCCGGCCCGGCATGGCAGGCACTTGCCGCAGCTCTCGGCCACGCAGAAGCCCATGAAATAGCGGGCCAGTTCAGGCATCGCCAGCGACTCGTCGATCACCACCATGCCGCCCGAACCCATGATTGATCCCAGCGCCTGCAGTCCCTCGTAGTCGACCGGGGTATCGAGCAGCGCCGCCGGCACGCATCCGCCCGAGGGGCCACCGGTTTGCAACGCCTTCACCACGCCGAGACTGCCGTTGGGGTTAGCAGGCACCCCTCCTCCCATCGTTTCAACGATGGTGCGCAGGCTGGTGCCCATCTCCACCTCGATCAAGCCGGTGTGGGTGATGGCACCAGAGAGGGCAAACACCTTGGTGCCCTTGCTGGTGGCAGTACCCATGGCGCCATACCAGGCGCCGCCCTGCCGCAAGATCGCCGGCACGGCGGCAAAGGTTTCAACGTTATTGATCAAGGTGGGCAGGCCCCACAAGCCCGACACCGCCGGATAGGGCGGCCGCGGCCGCGGCGTGCCCCGTCCCCCCTCGATCGAATGCAGCAGAGCCGTTTCCTCGCCGCACACGTAGGCCCCGGCACCGATGCGCAGCTGCATAGCGAAGCCCGCCAGCAGACCCCTGGCCTCAGCAGCAGCGATAGCGCCGCGCAACCGCTCAATGGCCAATGGGTATTCGGCCCGCACGTAAATGAAGCCTTCATTGGCACCAACGGCATGGGCTGCGATCGCCATGCCCTCCAGCAGCCGGTGGGGATCGCCCTCCAGCACGGCCCGGTCCATGAAGGCACCCGGGTCGCCCTCATCGGCATTGCACACCACCACCTTGCTGCTGCCCGGCTGAGCCGCCACCAACTGCCATTTGCGGCCGGTGGGATAGCCGGCCCCGCCGCGGCCCCGCAGCCCGCTGCGCTCCAGCTCCTCCACCACGGCTTTCGGTGCCAGCTGCCGGCAGACGGCGAGGGCCGCGTAGGCGCCTTGGGCAAGGGCATCTTCGAGGCAGCCGGGGTCCACCAGGCCACAGCGCTCCAGCACCACGGATCGCTGCAGGGTGAAGAAGGGATGCTGCGGATCCAGCTGGCGCTCAGCGGCCACGCCGCCAAACAACTCGACGCGGCCATCTTCGTGGTCTGCGGCGGCGAGGGGACCTTGACCACACAGCCGCAGGCAGCCCACCGACTTCACCCGCTCCGCCCCGTGCTGGGCCACCAAGCTCTGCCGCAGGGCCGCTGCCCCCGCCGCCCGGCAGGAGGTGGCATCACAACAGCGCCAGGAGATGGCCGCCTTCATTGTTCTGGCAGCGCACCGGGATCGCCGTAACCAACAGTGCCATCTATCACCAGCACCGGTGCCTGGCCGCAGGCCCCCACACAACTGGCGGTCTCAAACGCCACCCCCCGCCGCCGTAGGCCCGCCTCCAGCCGCTCCGCCCCCCGCACAAAGCAGGCGGTGCCACGACACACCACACAGCGGTGCAATGGCGGGGGAACAAGGCGAAACAGGTGATAAAAACTGGCCACCCCCATCACATCGCTTAGGGGGCGCTGCATGGCAACCGCCAGCTGCTGCAACTCAGCCCGCGGCAGATAGCCATGCCGCTGCTGCACAGCATGCAGGCGTTCAATCAGCGAGGCGTCCAGGGCATGGCAGCCGGGGCAATCAGGTGTCGTTGCCACCGAGGTCGTCCTCAAAGCCCTGATCGGGATCAAACTCGCTCCAGCCGGGGCTGGCGTCGTTAAAGAGTCCAAAGCGGGCCGCCTCGTCATCCATCTGGGTATTGCCGGTGGGACGGGTATCGCAGCTGATGCCGCCATCGGCGGTGGGCTGGCAATTGTCAAACTCCACCCCGGCCCGGCTTGGCTGCCCCAGGAGCAAACCAATGCTGATGGCCCCCACTGCAAGGGCTGATCGAAATATCAGAGCCATGGGAGATATCCGTGCCATGGGGATCGGCAACCAGAACGGCTTACTGGGATGATGACTCCGGTTTGGCCTCTGAGCGATGTACACGGACTGGACTGCCGTGATTTTGCTGCTGTTAACTGCGGCGCCCCTAGCCGTGGTGGTGGCTACCGCAGCCTTTTTCATCTGGCGGAAGAAGAAGCAGAAAGGCTGACCTGAAGCCCAGCCCTGCCTTGAAGAATGGCGGCGACGGTGGTGGCAGCCCTGGCCTGCAGCACCTTGCCCTGCCCTAAGCAATCAAGGCAGGTGCGGTAGCGCTGATCGTCCAGACGCAGCATGCCGCTGCCTCCGCATTGCTGACAGCGGCAGGAATTTGCGTGGCTTGGCCGCTGCAGGGGCCCATCGGAGTAGGTCATCGAAATGTCCCCATTCGGGGACTTAGCGCTAACCGCCAGTGTGATGCGCTTTTCCCCACTTGATCCCGAAACCTTCCTTAAGCCTGAGCGCCGCGGAGGATCTGGTCCAGCCGCTCTGAGCTGAGTTGCTGCAGTAATTCAGCGGCTGAAAGGCGGCTGCCCGCTGGCACCAAAGCCGCGCTGGCTGCCAGCTGGCCCACCACTGCCGCTGCATCCATGCCGCGCTGCTGGTAGCCGGCGAGCCCCTCGGCCCCCTCTCGCTTGCTAAGCCGCTGCCCGCCGCCATCGCGCCAGAGCGGCACATGGCCGTAACGGGGCGGGGCCGCGCCCAGGGCCGCCATCACGGCCACCTGGGCGCCAGTGGCACTCCAGAGGTCGTCACCGCGCACCACATCGCTGATTCCCAAAACCAGCTCATCCACCGCCGTGGCCAGGTGATAAGCGAGGTAACCATCAGCCCGGCGCAACACCACATCACCAACAGCCGCTGGCCCATCGAGCTCCCCAGGAGCGCCATAGCTCTCCAGCCAATGCAGGCGCCCGGGCTCCAACCGCAAGCGCCAGCTGGGCAGCCGCCCCTGCTCCGGCCCCCAGCCGCCACTCGCAGCCCGGCAGGTACCCGGATACACGGCAGTAGCGCCGTGGGGCGCAGAGATATGGGCCAGCAGGCGGCGACTGCAGCGGCAGGGATAGAGCAAGCCATGGCGCCGCAGGGCTGACAGGGCCGTGGCATAGAGCCCGCGCCGCTCGCTCTGGCGCAGCACCGGACCGTCCCAATCAAGACCCAGCCAGGCCAGATCAGCCAGGATCGATGTCTCAGCACCGGCCCGATTGCGGGGCGTGTCGAGGTCGTCGAGGCGCAGCAACCAGGCGCCCCCCCGCAGCCGGGCGTGCAACCAACTCAGCAGGGCCGTGCGCAGGTTGCCGCGGTGCAGAGCGCCGGTGGGGGATGGGGCGAAACGGCCGCGATACCCCCGCTGGCGCTGGGCCAGGCCGGCCTCAACCAGGGCCTGTAGATGGGATGGCAGCGGCGCAGCAGCCAGCAGGGGGGGAAGCATCACTCAAGGATCCACTCTGCCGTGGGCACAAAAAAAGCGGCCCCCAGGGGCCGCCGTGGCAGGAATTACCTGAAACCAGATCAGCCCTGGACGCGATCTTTGAACATCTTGCCGGCGGTGAAGGCAGGCACCCGCTTGGCGGGGATCTTGATCTTCTCGCCGGTCTTGGGGTTCAGACCCTGGCGGGCAGAGCGCTCACGGGGCTCGAAGGAGCCGAAGCCCAGGATTGACACCTTCTTGCCTTCCACGACCGAGTCGATGATGGTTTCGATGGCGGCGTCGACGACTTGGGAGACGTCGGTCTTAGTGAGCTCGGTGCGGGCGGCAACGAGGTTGACGAGATCAGCTTTGTTCATGGGAATAGGAAGCCTCGGGGGTGGCGGTCGGTTTGCGACGAAAGGTGGCGAGTCGGAAAACCCCGACCGGCCCTGAGATGAGCGCGCCAATGGTATGGGGCTCTGGACGCTGCTGCAACACAGAAGTGCTCTGCCGCAACGGTTTTCGTGACAATTTCCCCACATGGGGGCTCTAGAAGGGCCCCAAATGGCTCAAAAGACGAGCCCAGCTAGCAGCTCCGCCCCCCCATGGACGAGCTTGTCGCCCCGCAGGGCACCAAGCCCGCCACCACTGGCGATCCAGTCGGGAGAGCCCGCCGGCAACCAGCTGCGCAGCCGCTCCAAACTGGCCAGCTGGCGGGGCCAATGGAAGGTGCGCGCCGTGCGCAAGGGCGCCAGCGCAGCTGGTCCGGTTGGTAACAGCAAGCGCCCACAAAACAGGCCATCGACTGCTCCAGCACGCACCAGCAGCACGCAGGAGCCGGGCGTGGGCCCGGGGGTCCAGAGCAGCTGGACCCCGGGCGCCAGGGTCAGCTGCTCGCCAAAGGTGCTGCACCCCTGCACACCCGGCAGCAGGTAGGCCTCCTGCTCCTGCACCAGCACAGACCAGCCCAGGGCCTCCTGCAAGCGCCGGCAGCGGCCGTGGCCCTCGCGGCTAGTGAGCACGAGCTGGCCTGGCCCCACCAGCTCAGTGCGCTGGCGCAACATCGCCAGATTTGCCTCAGTGAATCCCGGACAGTCGACCAGCAGATCTCCGCTACCTCCATAGGCAGACGCCTCCAGCAGCCAGCTGCTTCCCCCCTGGCTATCGCGGCTGGGGGCGAACAGCCACAGACCAGGGCGCACCTGCTGAGGCGGCCGGCCGGTTTCGGGGGGTTGGGTCAACTGGGTCAACTTGTTTAAGCAGGTGGCGCGGGCCAAAACAGGGCAAGGAGTGGAGCCCAATCCGTCCGGAGACGGGCACCTCAGGCCACTGCCTGCTGCCCCAGACCAGATTCGCGCCTAGCGTCATCGCAGCAGGCTCGGCCCCTTGACGGTCCAATTCAACAGTCCTGAGCTAGCTCCACCTCCGAATCACCACCAAGGGATTCACATCGGCCACCCCTGGCCGCTGGGGGCAAGCCTCACCAGCCGTGGTGTCAACTTTTCGGTGGTGGCCCCTCTAGCCACCCGGATTGAGCTGCTGCTGTTCGCCGACGGCGAGGCGAGCGAACCTGCGCGGGTGGTGGAACTGGACCAGCGGCACCGCTCTGCTGATCACTGGCATGTGGAGGTGGAGGGTCTGGGCCTGGGCAGCTGTTACGGCTACCGGGCATTTGGGCCGTTGCAGCCGGGCGGCCATGGCTTCAATCCGTCCAAGGTGCTGCTTGACCCCTGTGCCCGAGCGATCGCCGGCTGGCAGAGCTACCAGCGTGGCGGCGCCGTTGGGGCGGCACCCAACACCGGCCACTGCCTCAAGGGAGTGGTAACCGAGCGCGACCGCTTTGATTTCCATCACGCCCCCCGGCCGCGTCACAGCTGGCAGAAGAGCGTCGTCTACGAAATGCACGTGGGTGGCTTCACCCAGGGCCCGGGTTGTCCCGTGCCGGCCCAGCTGCACGGCAGCTTGCTTGGGCTGATCCCCACCATTCCCTACCTGAAGGATCTGGGCATCACCACCATCGAGCTGCTGCCGGTGATGGCCTTCGATCCCAACGACGCCCCGGCCGGACGCCACAACTATTGGGGCTACAGCCCCTTGAGCTGGATGGCGCCCCATCCCGACTATCTGGTGGGCGATGACCCGCTCAGCGGCCGCGACCAGGTGCGGCAACTGGTGACCGCCTGCCACCGGGCCGGCATCGAAGTACTGCTGGATGTGGTCTACAACCACACCACCGAGGGCAATCAGGATGGGCCCACCCTCAGCTGGCGCGGTTTCTGCGACCGCCTTTACTACCAGCAGAGCGCCAAAGGCGATTACCAAGATGTGAGCGGCTGCGGCAACACCATTGCGGCCAATCGGCCGCTGGTGCGGCGGCTGATCCTGGAATCGCTGCGCTGCTGGGCCACGGAGCTGGGCATTGATGGCTTTCGCTTCGACCTGGGCATCGCCCTCAGCCGCGGCGACAACCTGGCCCCCCTGGACTCGCCGCCCTTATTCGAGGACATGGAGGCCGACCCGGACCTCAGCGACCTGAAACTGATCAGCGAACCCTGGGATTGCGGCGGCCTCTATCGGCTCGCCGACTTCCCCGCCCGCCGGGTGGCCACCTGGAACGGCCGCTTCCGCGACGACCTGCGTCGCTTCTGGAAGGGTGATGAAAAAACCTGCTGGACCATGGCCCAGCGCCTGAGCGGCAGCCCAGACCTTTTCACCAACACACCGGTGCATCCGGGTCAGTGCATCACCTTCTTGACCGCCCACGACGGCTTCACCCTGGCCGATCTGGTGAGCTTCAACGGCAAGCACAACCTGGCCAACGGTGAGGACAACCGCGACGGCGATAATCACAACAACACCTGGAACCACGGTGTAGAGGGCCCCAGTTCCGATCCAGCCATCACGACCCTGCGCGAGCGCCAGCTGCGCAATCTGCTCACAAGCCTGCTGCTCGCACCGGGAGTGCCGATGCTGTTGATGGGTGATGAGGTGCGCCGCAGCCAGGGCGGCAACAACAACACCTGGTGCCAGGACAACCCCCTCGGCTGGATGCACTGGCAACCTGATAGGGGCGACCTGGCCCTACGCCTGTTTCTGCAACGCCTGCTGCAATTGCGGGCCCATCTGGCCGGGCTGTTCAACCCCGAGCTGCCCCTTGATGACAAACCCCAGCGGCGCAGCGGCGATCGGGGCCACCTCTGGCGCCAGTGGCACGGCGTCGAATTAGACAGCCCGGACTGGGCAAGCTGGTCCCACACCCTGGCCTGGAGCCTCAACGACAGTCACCAGGGCCCCTTGGTTTGGTGCGGCATGAACGCCTACAGCAAGGCGATGCACTTTGAACTGCCCAGCTGCCGCCAGGGTTGGCTGCGGGTGATTGACACGGCCCTACCCCCCGGCGAAGACCTGCCTTCCGAGCCTGAGGCATGGCTGCCGACCGGCGCACCCCTGCAAAGCCGCAGCCTGATGCTGCTGGTGGCGGCCCCGCTGCTGGAAGGCCGGAAGCTTTAAAGAGCGGGCGGCGGGAATCGAACCCGCATCATCAGCTTGGAAGGCTGAGGTTTTACCACTAAACTACGCCCGCGACAGTACATGCGTACGAGTCACATGCCTTGATGCTGTTACCGAAGTAACCCAGCTCAGACATTATGGCCTGCCCACCCCAAGCCCCAAGCGGCCCCGATGAATACAGCTGAAGAACCAAGCTTGGGGCAGGCAGCCCGGCGTCGCCTGCTGTGGAGCTATGGCCTCGGCGACATCGGCACCGGCATGGCTGCCACCCAGCTGGGCTTCTACCTATTTGTTTTTTACACCGGTGTGGCCGGGCTGCCGGCCTGGATGGCGGGCCTGGTGCTGATGGTGCTGAAGGTGTGGGATGGCATCAACGACCCCCTAGTGGGCTGGCTCAGCGACCACACCAAGCACCCCTGGGGCCCGCGGCTGCCCTGGATGGCTGGCAGCGCCATTCCCCTAGGCCTGGCGCTGGTAGCGATGTGGTGGGTTCCTCCGGGGGGGGACTGGCAGAAGTTCGCAATTTTGGTGGCGATTCAGCTTGTGGCCATGGGGCTTTACACCTGCGTCAACCTGCCCTACTCGGCCCTGGCCTCCGAGCTCACCAGCTCCACCCAGCTGCGCACCCAGCTGAATGCCAGCCGCTTCACCGGATCGATCCTGGCTGGATTAGCCGGCTTGGTGCTGGGAGCCCTGCTGGTGGGCCAGGGCGCGGAGGGCTACCTACGTATGGGCTGGGTGTCCGGACTAACCCTCACGGTTTTCACCCTGCTGTGCTGCTGGGGCCTAGCCCCCTTCACCCGCAACTGCCAGCGGCCAACGGGCCAGCCGGAACCGATCCGGCGCCAACTACAGCGCATCGCCGCCAACCCTCGCTTTCTCAAGGTGCTGGGGCTTTACCTGCTGCTCTGGTGTGCCCTGCAGCTGATGCAGCCGGTGTCGCTGATTTTCCTGGCCGTGGTGATGCAGCTGCCGGAGAGCTGGAGCACCTGGATCCTGATTCCCTTCCAGCTCAGTGCCCTGGCGGGGCTGCAGCTGTGGAGCCGGGTGGCAGGGCGCCACGGCCGTGTCTGCGCCCTGCGCTGGGGCACCGGGCTTTGGATTGCCGGCTGTCTGGGAGCAAGCCTGCTGGTGCCCCTCGATGGCAGCACTGCCCCACTGGGCAGCTTCAGCAATGGCATCTCCCTAGGCCTACTGGTGCTCACGATCATGGTTACGGGCCTGGGAGCCTCCACCGCCTACCTGATCCCCTGGGCCCTGTTGCCCGACGCGATCGATGCCGACCCCGACAAACCGGCGGGGCTCTACACCGCCTGGATGGTGGTGACTCAAAAACTGGGCATCGGTGTGGCCGTGTTTGCCCTTGGTAATGGGCTGAGCCTCAGCGGCTACCAGGCCGCCCAGGGACTAGCCCAGCCGACTACTGCCCTCACCACCATCCGCCTATGCATGGGCCTGATTCCGGCCGTGCTGATCGCCGCTGGCCTGCTGGTGATGCGACGCTGGCCGGAGAAAGGCCTGCACCGCCAGCCATGAAGCGCCCCGCCTGGCTGACAACACCGCGCTGGCTAAGGCGCCTGGGAGCCAGCCTTCTGGTTGGCGGCCAGGCGGTGAGCGCCATCGCCAAGGGGCGCATCGGCTTCAACGATCTGATGCAAGAGCTGATGGAAGCCGGCCCCGGCAGCTTCCTGATCGTGCTGATCACGGCCTTGGCTGCGGGCACCGTGTTCAACATCCAGGTGGCAGCGGAACTCTCCAAACAGGGTGCCAGCGCCACGGTGGGCGGTCTATTGGCCCTGGGGCTGTCACGGGAGATCGCGCCCCTGCTCACCGCCACCCTGCTCACCGGCAAGGTGGCCACGGCCTATGCGGCCCAGATCGGCACCATGAAGGTGACTGAGCAGATCGACGCAATCACGATGCTGCGCACCGACCCCGTGGAGTACCTGGTGGTGCCCCGGGTGCTGGCCATGGTGATCATGGCGCCGGTGCAATGCCTGCTGTTCTTCTGGGTGGGGATCTGGTCGGGCCAGGTGAGCAGCACGCTGCTCTACAACATCCCCCCGGCGGTGTTCTGGAACTCGGTGCGCACCTGGATGGAGCCCAACGACCTGCCCTCAATGCTGCTCAAAGCCCTGGTATTCGGGCTGCAGATCGCCGTGATCGCGTGCGGCTGGGGACTCACCACCCGGGGTGGTCCCAAGGAGGTGGGCACCAGCACCACCGGCGCCGTGGTCATGATCCTGGTCACAGTCGCCCTGATGGACGCCCTGCTCACCTCGCTGCTATTCAGCTGATGACCTCCCCTGCTCCCGGCACTAGCGGCGTGGTGCTCGAGCCCGCCTACGGCGTATCCCTAGGCGTGATTGGCCTGGGATTGGCAGCCCTGGCCCTAACGCCGCTTTGGACTGGGGCCATCTGGCTCAGCCTGGTCGTAGCGGTGTTCGGTTTGTTTCTGCTGCTGCAAACCCGCCTGCTGCGGCTGGAATTTGGCGGCGATGCCCTGCTGGTGTGGCGTCAACAGACCCTGCTACGCCGCTTCCCATACCAGGAGTGGCTGAGCTGGACAATCTTTTGGCCGGGTCTGCCGGTGCTGTTTTATTTCCGTGAACAGGGCAGCATCCACTTCCTGCCAGTGCTCTTTGATGCAACCAGCCTGCGCCAGCAGCTGGAACAGCACCTGAGCCAGCTCCCCCCCGCAGCACCTCCCGATTCCTCAAGCGATGTCTGACGACCCCAGCCAGGCTTCCCCCACCCCTGAGCGCCCGGAGATGCCCTCCCCAGCCCCATGGCAGGAGCTGGCCCTTACGGAGCTGCAGCAGCAGCGCACAGCCCTGCTCGAGGAGATCCGCCAGCTGGAAGCTCGCCGCGGCCAGATCCAAAAGGAGATCGAAGCGAGCTTTGCCGGTCAGGCCGATGGGGTGGCCAGGCGGCTCAAGGGCTTCCAGGACTACCTGGTGGGAGCCCTGCAGGATCTCGCCGTGGCCGCCGAGCAGGTAGAGCTGGTGCCCCAGCAGGTGCTAGTGCAGCCCTCCCCCCTCGACCAGATCAGCAGCACCCCCGTAGCCAGCCAACCCTTAGAGGCGGTGGCGGCCGCGGGGCTGTTTGGCCCAGACGAAGTCCTGATTCGCGAGCGCCTGGCGGGCTTTGGCGGCCAGCCCGACTTCTACGCCGATCCCTGGCAGCTGCGCCGCACCCTGGATGCCAGCGGGGCCGCCCTGCTCGACGACTGGTTCCTGGGCCAGGGCGGCCGGGGCGCCCAGCCCAGCTGCGGCAGCCGCAGCCGCAATGCCCTCGTCGCCGCCGCCGCCATCGCCATCCTCGGCGAGCTCTATGGCGAGCGCTTCCAAACCCTGGTGCTGGCCAGCCAGCCGGAGCGTCTGGGGGAGTGGCGACGCGGCCTACAGGATTGCCTGGGCCTTTCCCGCGAGGATTTCGGACCGAGCAGCGGCATCGTGCTGTTTGAGCGGGCCGATGCCCTGGTGGAGCGGGCCGACCGCCTCGAAGAGCGGGGCGAGCTGCCCTTCATCGTGGTGGATGCGGGCGAGCCGGTGATCGAGATCCCGATCCTGCAGTTTCCGCTCTGGCTGGTCTTCGCGGCCGGCCCCGGCGAACTTATGGCCGACGAAACCTATTAACCCCAGCCACCGTGACCCTCCCAACAGCCGTGACCCTGCTCACTCTGGCCATGCTGATCGCCGGCTACCTGCTCGGCTCAATCCCCAGCGGTTACCTGGCGGGGCGCTGGCTGGCTGGCCTCGACATCCGCCGCGAGGGTTCCGGCTCCACCGGTGCCACCAACGTGCTGCGGGTGGTCGGCAAGGGGCCGGCCCTGGCGGTGTTCTTAGTGGATGTGCTCAAAGGCGCCGCCGCCGTGCTGCTGGCCAAGACCCTGCTCGACCCCTTTGGCGTTGGCGTAGTACTGGCTGGCCTAGCGGCGCTGGCTGGCCACATTTGGCCGGTGTGGCTGGGCTGGAAGGGTGGCAAGGCGGTGGCCACCGGCCTGGGGATGTTGCTGGGGCTCACCTGGCCGGTGGGGCTGGCCTGCTTCGGCATCTTCTTGGCCGTGCTCAGCCTCAGCCGCATCGTGTCCCTATCCAGCGTCGTGGCGGCGCTGGCCCTGCCCCTGCTGATGCTGGGCTGGTTTGCTGATCAGGGGCTGGGTCTGCGCTGGCCATACCTGGGCCTGGCCCTGCTCACCACCGTGCTGGTGCTGTGGCGCCACCGCAGCAACATCAAAAGGCTGCTAGCCGGCACCGAACCCAGACTGGGGGCTTCCAAGGACTGATCAAGACAAGGACTGATCAAGACAAGGTCTGATCAAGACAAGGTCTAATCGAGACAAGGTCTGATCAAGACAAGGACTGATCGAGACCCCAAGCTCGCGTTCAGGCCAGCTCGCGGCTGCGCTGGGCAGCAGCCAGCACGGCCTCGATCAAGGCTGAGCGCAGGCCAGCTTTTTCCAGCTGACGCAGACCGGCGATGGTGGTACCAGCCGGGGAGCTCACCATGTCCTTGAGCTGGCCAGGATGGAGATCGCGCTCCTCCAGCAGGGCGGCGCTGCCAGCCAGGGTGCGGTGAGCCAGCCGCTGGGCTAGGAGCCTCGGCAAGCCGGCAGCAACAGCGCCATCGGCCAAGGCTTCGGCTACCACCGCCACAAAGGCGGGCCCAGATGAGGTGAGCGCCAGAAAGGCATCGAGCTGGGCTTCAGGCAGCTCGTGCACCTCGCCCACCTGGGCGAAGAGCTGCTGCACCCAGCGGCGCTGGTCTGAGGGCACCTCGGCGCCAAAGGCCAGGCCCGTGAGGCCCGCCCGCACCAGGGCCGGGGTATTTGGCACGGCGCGCACGCACTGCCAGCCGGGAAACAAACGCTGCAGCCGCGCCAGGGTGACCCCGGCGAGCACGGAGATCAGCAGTCCGCCCGAACCACCAGCCGCCGCCGGTGCCACGGCCTCGAGCTGCTGGGGCTTGACCGCCAGCAACACCACCGGCGCAGACCAGGCTGCAGCTGCATCAGTAGCCACGGCCAAACCGTGGGCTTGGGCCAGGCAGGCGGCCGAGGCTTCGCTGGCGACAACTGCCCGCACACCCTCGCGCTGCACCAGACCTGCTTCCAGCAGGGGAAACAGCAAAGCCTGGGCCATACGGCCCAGGCCCACTACGCCGAAGGTTGGCGTCACAACCGGCCTAAATGGCGGCGTCCTGGCGGCCCCAGGCCGGGCTGGGGGCCGCGTCCTGCTGGGGCTCGCTGATCTCGCGGCTCACGATCGTGGGCGAAGAGGCCTCGTCGCTGGTGGCGTTGGTCACCGTGACGCAGCTAGGCGCAAACAGAAAAATGCTTTCACCCACCCGCTCCTGGTGGCCGTCAATAGCGAAGGTGCCGCCTGCCACAAAATCCACGGCGCGCTGGGCCTGATCGGGCTCCATCATCGTGAGGTTGAGGATCACGGTCTTGCGCTCGCGCAGGGCCTGAATGGCGCGGGGCATTTCATCGAAGCTGCGCGGCTCCATCAGGGTCACCTCGGCAACGGCCGTGGAAAGGCCGGGCATGCCGATCACGTTGGTGCCGGCAAAAGGATCGTCAGCGCCGAAATCGGAGCTCAGGGCTAGGGCACTAGAGCGACTGGTGTAGCTCGGCTCAGGCTGCTCGCCGCCGTCGTAATCGAGCTCATCGTCGTAGTCGCCATCGAGATAGTCGTCTCCTGAGACAACGGCACGCAGACGGGAAAACAACGACACGAACTGAACCTCACAGGTTGCTTTCTACCTGAATAGCGTCCCACACCAATCGCGGCAAGGCTTTCAAGCGGAGATTGGCACCTTGTGGAGGAATTAATGAATTTGGCGCGGGCCAAACAGGCCGCTACCAATGCGAACCCAGGTGCTGCCAGCCGCAGCCGCCTCGGGCCAGTCGCCACTCATACCCATCGAGCGCTCCGGCAGGCCCAGCTGCGTCGCCAGGGCGTCGCACTCACCAAACAGGGCCCGGCGCTCGGCCTCGCCCAGGCCCAGGGGCGCCAGGGTCATCAGGCCCAAGGGCTGCAGGGGGGCTAAGCCAGCCAGCTCGGGCCAGTGCTGGCAGAGCTCAGCGGGCTCAAAGCCCGTCTTGGCGGGATCGGGGCGAAATTTCACCTGAAAAAACACCGCCGGCTGGCGCTGCTCCTCGGCGGCGATGCGGGCCAGGCGCCTAGCCAGCTCAAGGCTGTCGAGGGAGTGGATGGTGCCGAAGTGGCGCACCACACCCCGGGCCTTATTGGCCTGCAGCCGGCCGATGAAATGCCAGTCGAGGGGCGCCAGATCGGCCAGCTCGGCCTGCTTGAGCACCGCCTCCTGCAGGCGACTTTCACCAAAGCTGCGCTGGCCGGCGGCCACCGCTTCGCGGATCCGATCAGCGGGCTGACCCTTGCTCACCGCCAACAGGCGGCAGCCTGGCGGCAGCTCGGCCTGGAGGGCGGCCAGTCTCCCGGCCAAGGATTCAGATGAAGGTCTGATCAAACAACTGACGCCAATGGGCGTGGGCCTCGGGACCATCGCGGCGGGAGCGCACCAGATTTTGCTCAGCAAAGTGGCGAGCATCCATCAGCGGCACCACCTCAAAGGTGGCGCCACGGGGCTGCAGGGTGACGACGAAAAAAATGCGCTGGGCATAGAGGGTGGCGAACAGATCCCGGCCTTCGGAAACCGCCGCCACCCGATAGAGCATCCCGAAGGTGGGATGGTTGAGGTAGCGCTCCGGACTCACAAATGCGCTGCTCGTCAATGCGCTGCTCACCGATGCGGTCGAACTTGGCCATTAAAGGTCACCGACTTTCCAACGCAGCAGGAGCATCAGCAGCAGCAAGCCCGCCGCCGTGGCGTTGAGCAGGCCCAAGCCCCGCCCCGCAACTGCTGGTCGCAGCAGCTGGTCGGGCGGCAGCCAGACCCCGCCGCGGGCCAGCAGCGCCTCAGCTCCCTGCTCGGCGCGCAGCAACACATTGGCCAGCAGCCGCTCTCCCAGGGCCAGCACCAAAGCCAAGCCCCCCTTCCAGCCCAGCTGCTTGAAATTCACGGCGCGGGTTGCAATAGATCGCAACAGGTTTTGCAACTCCTCCTGCACCAGGGGCAGGAAGCGCAGGGCCAGTAGCAGGGTGAAGCCAAGCCGCTCCACCGGCAGGCCCAGCCGGGCCAGGGGCGCCAGCAGCCAGCTGATCGCCCACACCAACTGTTCGGGGGAGGTGCTTAGCAGCAGCAGGTTGGCGCTGTGCACCAGGGTGAATAGCAGCGTGGCGCCGTTGAGGCCCAGCTCAGCTGAACGGCGGGTCACCAGTAGGGGGCCAGCGCGCAGCAGCACCCAGGGGGTGCCGGCTCGCTCTGGCGGCGGGCTACCAGGGGGGCCGGGCTGGAGCCGCAACTCCGCCGGCGGCCGCTGCAGGGCTGCGGGTGCCGCCGTGCCCGCCGGCAGCAGGGCCGCTAGGGCACCCACCAATAGGGCCAGGGCCAGTAGCAGCGGCACGCTGCGGCGCCATAGCCGCCAGCTGAGCCCGCTAGCGGCGGTAATCAGCAGCAACAAGCCCACCAGGCTGAGACGCCAGAGCGGTCCTGCCAGGATCGGCGTTACTAAAAAAATCAGACTCCAGGCCAACTTCAGGCGCGGATCAAGCCGGCGCAACCAGCTGCCACCCGTGGCCGCCTCCGCCGGATCCGGGGCGGCAAATTGGCCGATGGGGATCTGGCGTAAAAAATCCACCTAAGCGCAGGCCCTAGCGCCCACGAGTCTGGCTGCGGGCCAGCTCCTTCTCAGCATCGCGCTGCTGCTTACCGCGCCAGAACAGCTTGATCGGCGTGCCCTCAAAGCCCAGGCCCTCACGGATCTGACGCTCCACATAGCGGCGATAGGTTTCACCGAAAAGCCTCGGCTCATTGACAAACAACGTGAAACTGGGGGGCCGCACCGCCACCTGGGTGCCGTAGTAGAGGCGGCCCTGGCGGCCACCACGGCTGGTGGGCGGCGTGCGCCAGCTGAGCGCTTCGGTGAGCACCTCGTTCACCACCGAAGTGGTGACGCGGCGGCGGTGCTGCTCCACCGCCAGCAGGGCTAGGGGGAAGATCGCCTGCACCCGCTGGCCGCTGAGGGCCGAGGTGAACAACATCGGCGCCCAGTCGAGGAAATAGAGCTTGGCGCGGAGCTCCTTCTCCATCGCCGGCATGGTGTGACTGTCTTTTTCAATGGCATCCCACTTATTCACCACCACCACGCAGGCGCGGCCGTCCTCTTCGATGCGGCCAGCCAGGCGCTGGTCTTGCTCGGTGACGCCATCGAGGGCGTCAATCACCAGCACGCACACATCGGAGCGCTCGATCGCCTTGAAGCTGCGGCTGATGCCGAAGTATTCGGGGCCGTAGCTCACCGAACGGCGGCGGCGGATGCCGGCCGTATCGAGCAGTTTCCAGGTTTTGCCCTCCCGCTCGATCGTGGTGTCAATCGTGTCGCGGGTGGTGCCCCGAATCGGGCTGACGATCGCCCGGTTTTCACCGCACACCGCATTGAGCAGGCTGGATTTGCCCACATTGGGCCGGCCGATGATCGCCAGCTGAATCGGCTCTTCGCCCTCGTCTTCTTCGGTGGGGGGCAGATAGCTCACCACCTTGTCGAGCAGGTCGCCGGTGCCAGCACCGTGAATCGCCGAAATCGGGAAGGGCTCGCCCAGACCCAGGCCCCAAAACTCGGCCGCCATAGCCAGGCCCGCATCGGGCGACTCGCACTTATTCACCGCGAGCATGGTGGGAACCCCCTGGCCCCGCAGCCACTCGGCAATCGACTGGTCGGCGGCGGTGCAACCCTGCTGACCATCAACAACAACCAGGGCCACGGCCGCCTCGGCCAGGGCCAGGTTTGCCTGCTCGCGAATCTCCGGCAGAAACTCGCTGTCGTCGTCAAACACCAGGCCGCCGGTGTCGACCACCCGGAAGGTGCGATCGGCCCAGTAACCCTCTTGATAGGTGCGATCCCGCGTCACGCCGGGCGTGTCGTGCACGATCGCTTCGCGGCTGCGGCAGAGCCGGTTCACCAGGGTGGATTTGCCCACGTTGGGGCGGCCAATAATGGCAACGACCGGTAAGGCCAAGGGAGGTATTCCTACGTCTGTCCTGTATTGACCCTACAGAGAGACCCGGCGGGGGCTGCCGCTGGGCAATGAACTGGGGTTCGATCGAGGCCAGCGCTCGGGAGTTACGAAGAAATCCCGCGACCTTCAATCCACCCCCGTCCAGGGAACCTAAAAACCTGCTGCAAGCAATCCACCGCCGTAATCGTGATCAAGCGCGCCCAAATCGCCCTGATGGCCTTGGTGCTCTCTGCCCTGCAAACGGGCACCAGTCAAGCCTGCACCAGCTTCACCCTGAAGGGGAACGACAACGGGCGCATCTACGGGCGCACTATGGAGTTTGGAATGCCAATGCAAAGCAAGGCGATCCTGATCCAGCGCGGCACGAAGCTCATAGGTATTGGCCCAAACGGCAAGTCTGAAAGCGGCAAGCCATGGACCACGCGCTACGCCGTGGCTGGCCTGAATGTTCTAGGCCTCGACATGGTGGTCGACGGTATGAACGAGAAGGGGCTCTCCGGCGGCATGCTGAATTTCCCCGGCTGGGCCAAGTACCAGAACGTATCTGCCGCTCAAGCCCGCAACTCAATCGTGAGTTGGCAGATGCTTACCTACGTGCTCAGTCAGTTCGGCACGCTGGATGAGGTGAAGGCCGGGCTGCCGAAGGTATTGGTTAATGGAGCGACACTGGCGTCCTTCGGCGGAACTGTGGGGATTCATATGACCCTGCATAACAACCAAGGCCGCTCCCTCTCGGTGGAATACATCGACGGCGCCCTGCAACTGAAGGAGAACCCCACTGGCGTCTACACCAACAACCCACCCCTGGCATTTCACCTAGCGAGTGTGGGCGATGCCGCCAACATGAGCAATCTGCCGGCGCCAACTCTCAAGGTCGGCGGGATGGCCTTGCCTCCCGCCAGCTCAGGTGAAGGCTTCTATGGATTGCCGGGAGATTTCCTCTCCTCTTCACGCTTCGTGCAGGCCTTCACCTTCGCCCGCTTCGCGCCTACGAATCTGAGCACGCAGCAGCAGGTAGGCACCGCATTCCGCATCCTGGGGCAGTTCGATCTGCCGCCCGGAAGCATCAGTCTTCCCGTGGGTAGCGCCTACGGCGGGGCCGACACATCGGCGAGCTACGAAATCACCGAGTGGACGGCCGTGGCCGACATGAAGAACCTCGTGTACTACATCCAGACCTACGACAACCCAGATCTGCGCAGCCTCAGGTTCGATCAGTTGCCTCTGGCGGGCGGGCAGATCAAAACGATGCCCTTGGATCAACCCATGCGCATCACCACCCTCATGCCCTGAGGGTGGCCGAATCGTCCAGGCCTCAAGCCACCGGCAGATCGCCGGGGTGCCCGGCCACCGGATTAACAGGCTCTGCCAGCAGCTGAGGCAGCGGCCCGTTGTCGGGCAACGGCTCACCCCGCTCCGCTAGGTGGGCCAGCAGCCAGTTCACGGCGGTGGCGCGGCGGGTGCGGCGCGGGTAGAGCTCTCCGATCGTGTAGCCCGCAAAACCCAGCTGCTGCTTGAGCAGCTGCTTGTGCTCCTTGGCGATCGAGCGGGTGAGGGCCACCGAAGGAGGCCGCTCGGCGATGAACTGGGGTTCAAGGGGGAAGGACTCCCGCCAGCCAGCGCTGGTAGCCGGGCCGGCGCTCCAAGTGCCGGAGCCATTCAGCTCATATCCCAGGCGCGGCCAGATCAGCTCACACACGAAGCGATCGCTGGTGCGGTCGGCCAGCACCGCCTCCAGCAACTCTCGGCTCAAGGGGTAGGGCACGGCAGCGGGGGCGGCCTGAGCGGAAGCCATCGGCCTGAAGCATCACAATCGGATCACCATGATCACCTCTTTGCCCCGCCAGTTCCCCTGCAGTGAACTGGGAACGGCATCAACATGGACTGATTGGAGCAGAAAATCGCCAAGCAAGTTGGTGACAGTGGCCTGATCCACGAGCTCGAGCTTGCCGTCCACGTCAAGGAGACGGTGGCGCGCTTCACCTCGAATGCTGCAATGGCTTTTCCATGCGGCTGGTCCATGACTCCCGGTGAAGCCTTTGCCGCCATTGCCCTGGCGGCCATCGCCTGCGACGGCTCCATGGATCGCCAAGAGGCGGTGGCCCTGCGAGGCCAGCTGAACAAGCGAACGCCTTTTCGTGACCTCAGTGATGACTCCATGGGGAGCCTGTTTGATCGCCTGATTGCGCAGATTCGTGATCAGGGTTGGGAGAGCTTGATCAACGAGGCTCTGCCTCAGCTGACCCTTTCCCAGCAGGAGACTGCACTAGCCATGGCAGCCATGCTGGTCCACTGCGATCGCGTCGTTGATCCAGCAGAAGATGCCATGCTGCGTCTGATGGCGAGTCAACTCAAGCTGCCCGAAGGCCGAGCTGCTCAGATTCTTGATGTAATCAATGTGCTGAGTCGGGACAGCCTGGCGAGTAACTGATCAACCGAATAGGTGCACAGGCCTGATCTCAAAGTCCCACCTCACCCAATGCTGCATGCCGGTTCAGCCCACCGGAGCAAAGCGCTGGTGACGCCGCTGCGCCACCAGCGCCAGGAAGACCAGGGCGAGGCTGAAGCCCGTGGTGCCTTGCCATCCCCAGCCGCCCCAGAACCGCGCTACCAGCGCCGAGCAGACCGCAGCTCCTGAATAAGCGCTAAAGAAAAGCAGGCAACCCAAACGGCTTCGGGCCTGGGGGTCGAGGCCGAACACCCGAGACTGGTTGGCCACATAACAACCCTGAACTCCCAGATCGAGACAGGTGAGGCCGATCAGGATTGCAGCGATAGAGCCACCAGCAAACCAGAGGAAGGAGACTCCCACGAGCGACATCATGGTGCCGATCACCACCACAGTCCAAGCGGCTCGCCGATCCACTAGGCGACCGATCCAAGGTGCGGCGCCAATACTGATCAATCCAACCAGTCCGAAGCTGCCGATCTGGGCCGGACCGAACTGCCAGGGAGGCTCAGAAAGATGAAGCGCCAGCGCACTCCATAGGGCCATGAAGGCGCCAAACTGAAGGCCCTGGGAGAGACAAGCTCGTCGCAATTCCGGATGGCGGCGCAGCAGTCCCGGCTGGGAGCGTTGCAACTGCCAATACGAGAGGACTCCGGAAGGCTGCTCCCTTGGCAGCAACAGCCGGAACAGCAGCGCTACCGCCAGCATCACAAAAGAGGAGAAGGCAAATACAGTCCGCCAGCCAAAGCTCTCGCCGATCACTCCACTCAACGAGCGCGACAGCAGGATTCCACCAAAATGGCCGCTGAGCACAGTGCCGAGCAGGCGACCTCGAACAATTTCGGGCACCAAGCCTGAAAGATAGGCCGGCAAAAGGTAGGGAACCAAGGTAAACAGCCCGAGACAGAACCAGGCCACCAGCAGCCATTGAAAGCCCGTAAGCAGGGCAAGCGCACCGGCGGCCGCCGCCGTGCCCAAGGACGCCAAAATCAGCATGGTGCGACGGTTGACCCCATCACCGATCGGCAGAATGAATAGCAAACTGAGTGCCAATCCTGCCTGCGTCGCCATCGGGCCCAACACCACCTGGCCGGCAGTCAGATTCATGTCGGTGGCGATCAGGGGCAGCAACGACTGTGAGTAGAAGAGATTGGCAACACACAATCCCGCCACCACGGCCAGCAAGATCGAAGGCGGCATCGTGGCAGCGAAAACTAGCTTTTCAGCCTAGGGCTGAGATTCCGCTTTCCATACCGCTCCCGTGATGCCCTCCCTCTCCCATCGGGCCAATGCCCTCTTCGATGCTCTGGAGCAGCGCTTCGATGCCGGCAATGCAGCAACGGCAGACCTGCATCGGTGCCTGCGGCTCGTGCTGGTGGACACCATGGCGGTAGCCGTTGCTGGCCTGGGGCAGCCGGCCCTGCAGGCCCTGCAGGAGCAGCAGCAAAGGCTGGCCCCAGGGTCCGTGGCTCTGCCGGGTATGGGGGTCTCCCTATCGGCAGCTGCCGCAGCCCAGGTACTTGCGGCGGCAGCCTGCTGGGACGAGCTGGTAGAGGGCTATGCCCCCGCCCATGGCCGGCCAGCGCTGCACGTGGTGCCGGTGTGCATGGCCCTGGGGGAGGCGCTTCAACGGCCCCTGGGGTCCGTACTGATGGCGCTGCTGCAGGGCTATGAATTGGGCGCTCGCTTCGGTGAGGCCTACCAGGTACCGGCAGGAGAGCATGTGGACGGCACCTGGGGCACCGTGGCGGCGACCGTGGCGGCCAGCGTCCTACTGCAGCTCCCCGCACCGCAGCGGGCCGGAGCCCTGACTGCAGCCCTGACCCAGATGACCCGCAGCCTGTTCCGGCCGGTCGGGGAGGGCGCCACCAGCCGGTTGCTCCACCCTGGCCTAGCGGCAGCCCGAGGGATTGACCTGGCCCTGGCGGCCGGGGCCGGTTTTCGCGGTCCTGATGGGCTGGAGCAAGATCCCATTCTGAACGCCCTGTGGCGTCATCCGCCGGATCTGGGCGATCGCCCCGGCAGCGCGGTCGAGTCTGGCTACGTGAAGCTGTGGCCGGGAGCGCGGCATCTCCACTACGCCTCTGCAGCGGCGCTGCGCTGGCGGCAGCTCCGCGAGGGAGCCCTGGAGCGCTCCCCCTGGTCGGCGCAGCAGCCGGGTTTGATTCGCCTGCGCACTTACGGCGATGCATGCACCTACTGCGATCACCCCCAACCACGCAATCGCATCCAGGCTCAGTTCAGCCTGCAGTACGCGGTGGCCGCGACCTTGTTATGGGGCGAACTGCAGCCAGCGTCGTTCGAGGAGGAGCGGCTGACAGATCCGCGGCTGGTGAGCCTGCTAAAACAAATCCGCGTGGAGGCGGCCGACGACCACCCCGGCCGCTGGGCCGAACTGATTGTCCGGGAGCCCGGCGGACCCGATGACAGCGCGCTGGTGCTCGGCCTGCCCGGCGATCCCAACATGCCGATCGGCGAGCCTGAACGGCTGGCCAAGGCCCGCGCTCTGATGGAGCCGCTCCTAGGTTCAGCTGGGGCCGGCGCCCTCATACAGCACTGGCTGGAGGCCTCGCTCCAGGCACCGCTGCTGCCGCCTGGCCACCTCCTATGGGGCGGGATCAAAAGGGATTGAAGAGGTTGTCGACTCCGGCGGCATCACTGCAGCGGGCGAAGCCCTCGAGCCTGGCCAGCAGCTGCCGGTACTGGTCGGTGCCGCGATGGCTACTGGCTGGATCGCAGCGCAGCAGCCAATCGGCAGCACAGAGATTGGAGGAGATCAGCGGAGCAGGGAAGGACTGCACCACCTGGCCCATCGCCGCGATGGTGAGCATGCCCGTCCCGGAGAGCAACACGACCGTCTGCGGTGGGGGCGCAATGGAGGTGAGGTAGTCCACGATCTCAGCCTGCTGGATCCCGTAGGCATCGCTCGAGCCGAGGGTCGCCAGGATCGAACGACTGACGGTCACATCGAAACCGGCTGCCAGCCAATACGCCTCCGCCTCGGCGATCAACCAGTCGGGATAGGGCAACTCGAGCTGAATTCGCTGAAAGCCGAGCCGTTGCAACAGCTCCAGTACTGCCAGGCTGCAGGTCTGGAAGGGGATACCAAGTTCACGGCTGGCCGCGGCGCAGCGACGGCGATCCTCCTCTGGCCCGAGCCGGTAGTTCGAGCCGGTGCAGCCCACAAGAATTCCCGCAAGCTGCAGGTTGCCGAAGCGTCGCGCCGTATCTAGATAAGAGTCAAGGTAGAGAAGATTGCGCGCAGCCAGATCCTCACCTGGGAACCAGGGCAATCGGGAGGTGTAGACATAGGGCGATTGGCCGGTGAGCGCATGGATCTCCACCTCGAGGGTGGGATTCGCCGGGGGAACGATCAACCCCACGGCCGCAGAGGGACGCTCACTCATGGCGGTGCGATTAGATCCAAAAGAGAAGCTTGGCGGAGCCTAAGGCCGCTCTCCAGCTGATCAGAACCTTCACCTGCTAGCTGAGGACTGCGGCCATCGAGGGGGGTGCCCCCGGCCAGCAGCCGAGAGGTGCGCGGCAGCAGAGCGTCGAGAGTGTGTCCTTGCCACTGCAGGGCCCATCGCGCCAAGGCCTGATTGGTGGAACCCGCAGACGACCCTGATGCCAGTGCCTCGGCCAGGGCCAGGGCCTCAAGCAAGCCGAAATTCATGTTGAGGCCGCCGCGGGTGTTGGTCACGTGAGCGGCGTCGCCCACCACCAGAGCGGCCCCAACCTGGCGCTCGGGCACACAGCGCTGGGCGACGTAGTAGTGATCGATGTGAAGTGGTGTGGCCTGCCACCAAGCTGGCTCGACCAACGAGGCGAACAGCTCCGAAAGCACCGCGCGGGCCCAGGAGTCATCCGCCAAGGCCCGCTGGCATTCGTGTACCAAGGGCCGAAGGATCAGCCGCCACCCCTCCGGCATCCGCAGGACACTGAGCGAGCGGGCCACCGTCTGTAGGTAGGTAACGCCTGCCAGACGCTGCGTGATCGCCTCGGGCAGGGCAGGCAGAGTCAGCCGCAGCACCGGTTCGGGCAGATCCACCCCTGCGAAGTCCAGCCCCAGCTGCTGCCTCAGACTGCTCCGGGCTCCATCGGCTACCACCAGCCACCGGCCTGCAAGCTGCACCCTGCGATCACCACCCGTTGCCGTCCGCAGCCGCAGCCGCACACCCTCCCCGGCTTCATTCAATTCCAACACCTCCGCCCGGTGATGCTCCAACAAAGCCACGGGCGGACCACCAGGGGCGGCAAGCCGCTGCAGCAGCAACCGACGCAAGGCCGCCTGCTCAAGATGCAGGCGAAAGGGGTGGAGGGTTTGGGCCGCGATGACGGCGTAATCGAGCTCCTGGTGAATACCGGTGCGGAGATCCCAGGAGCGGATCCGGTCGACCCGAACCCCAGCCGCCACAAGGGGAGCTGTCAAGCCGAGCCCGGCCAATCGGTCGAGCACAGCGGGCTGGAAAGTGGAGGCCCGCGAACGATTCCGGGCCCATGAATGCTGTTCCACCACGGTGCAGGCCAGGCCGCACTGGCGCAGGCGAAAGGCGGTAAGCAGCCCTACCGGGCCGCCGCCCACCACCAGCACAGATGAATTCAGCACAGGAAGCTTCAGCCTGGTCCCGCCGCCAGGAAGGCCTCGGCGGCGTAACCAATCACCCAGCGGGCGCCGCAGCGGCGAAAGGCCGCATGAATCTCCGCCAGGTAGTCGACCAAATCGAGCAGACCAGCCTGGGCGGCTACCACCGCCATGCTGTATTCCCCACTGACGTGATAGACCGCCACGGGTTGGCTGGAGCGGCGGCATGCCTCCGCTAGCACGTCCAGATAGGGCATTGCTGGCTTGACGATGGTGGCTACAGCCCCTTGGGCGATGTCGCACTCGAGCTGGTTAAGGGCTGTCGCAGCGTCGTCATAATCGAATTGGTATGACTTGCGCATCAGACCCAGCCGCGATCCGATCGCCTGGCGATAGGGGCCATACAACGACGAGGAAAACTTGGTGCTGTAAGGCATCAACGCTGCCTCAAACCCGTGCCGATCCAACGCCTGACGGATTGCCCCTGTCTGCTGCGGCAGCGACAGGCAAGGGGCGACGGCGTCCGCCCCGGCCGCGGCGAAGCAGCAGGCCAACTCGATGGCGGCCGCGTAGGAGGCCTCCACAGCGATGTTTCCATCGCGAAGGACCACGCTCTGCCCCGAGGCCTGATAAGGGGACAGACCCACATCAGCGATCAGGGTTACGGCATCGCCCCAGCGGCGGCGTGCACCCTGCAACAGCCTGGTGACACAGAAGTGGGGTGCTCCGGCCAGAGCAAGGCTGGGGGCCTCGTTCACCGCCACCACCAGCCAATGGCTCAGGCCCTGCTCAAGGCGCAGAGCCATGTGGATGAGCGCCGACTCGACACTGTGCACGCTGGAACCAGGAATGGCCGAGGGGCGAGCCTCAGGGGCATCCGAAACGAATATGCATTCGATGTAGTCGAGCCGGCCCGGCGCAGTTTGCAGAGGGGTCAATGTCGGCCCTCCAGGATCAGGCGATCATGACCGCGGAAGCGGTCAGCCACCATGCGCTGAGACGCCATATCGTCACAGGCGAGGGTTTGGAACCGGTCACACAGCGCATCGAGCACCACGGATCCTTCCATCCGGGCGAGATGCAGCCCCAGACATTGGTGAAGTCCAGGCGAAAAACTGAGGTGGGGATTAGGTGCGCGATCGATGCGGAACTCGGTGGGATCAGCGAAGACCTGCGGATCGTGGTTGGCCGCACCCACCAGCACCGTGACCGAATCACCCGCGCGGATCGTGCAGCCGTCGACTTCAAGATCCTCGGTGGCCATGCTGGCGTTCAGCGCCTGAGCCGGCGCATCCCAGCGCAACACCTCCTCAACGGCCGCGGGAATCATGCGGCGGTCTGCCCGCACCTGGGAGTAGATGACGGGATGAATCGCCATGGCCCGTGCCAGGGTACCAATCAACAACCGCAGGGTGTAGATGCTGGCGGAGTAAAAGTTGCTGCTGATAATCAGCAACAACTGGTCGTCGGAGAGACTGACTTCTTCGCTTGGATCGGCAATCAGCCGACTGAGCAGATCGTCGCAGGGATCAGCGCGACGCTTCTGTATCAGGGGCAGAAAATAATGGCGATATGTAGCAATGGCTTCGTCGCCTCCCGTAGCTGTTTCCTCCGTCTGAGTGAGGCCTCGGGCCCGCACAAAACCTGACACTTGTTCGGCCACTTCGAGCTGCTGATCAGCAGGAACTCCCATCAGCTCACTAACCACCATTACAGGCAGAAGATTGGCCAGGGTGGCGACAAGATCAAACCTGGACTGATCCGCCACTGCAGCCAGGCGACGATCAACGAACTGCCGCGTAAATGTTGACAATCCGGCAAGATTGATGCCTCGGTAGGCCTGGGTGACATGCTTGCGCATCCGGTTGTGCTGCTCGCCATCCATATAGGGAATGTCGAGTTTCTGGCGCTCAAAGATGCGCTGAACACCGAAGCGAGCGATTAATTTGTCAAGATGGTTTTGGCGACTGAAGCGAAGATCACGCATGTGCTCAAGCCCCTCTGCATAGGAGAGAATCACCCAAAGCTGGGGACCTTCGCACCAGTGCACTGCACACTCCTGGCGCAGAGCCGCGTAAGTGACATAGGGATCATCAACCCCCGGCAGACAGGGATCTGCACTGAACGCCTCACGGCTTGGATGCATTGTGCTGCAATAGCTCAATTTATTAAAGGGTAACCGTTTAATCAGCATATTTGTTCCGCACGGTCAGCCTCCACTTAATTCTCTGCTGAAAAAATCGAGGCCTAGCTTGAATGCTTGCCCCTGCCGCTATTTGGCCGCCGAGGCGATTGGCATCCCCGCCACGACAATCATGCCTGGATCTTGTGGCATGGCGGCGGCGGATGCTGAGGGCAGACTGGGTCGTGATAGGTCCAGCAACGTGATCCGAGTTTCGGAGCCCTTACTGATCGGCACTGATCAACCCCGCGCCCTGCGCTGCCGGGTGCTGCAGTCGCCTCTGGCGGGGGTGAGCGATCGCATCTTCCGGGCTCTGGTGCGGCGCTGGGCGCCCGATGCCCTGCTGTTCACCGAGATGGTGAACGCCACCAGCCTGGAGCTGGGCTTCGGGCTGCAGAAGGTGGAGGAGCTGGCTGAGGAAAGCGGCCCGATCGGTGTGCAGCTGTTTGATTACCGGCCCGCCGCCATGGCCGAGGCGGCCAAGCGGGCCGAGGCCGCCGGCGCCTTTCTGATCGACATCAATATGGGCTGCCCGGTGAAGAAGATCGCCAAGAAAGGCGGCGGTAGCGGCCTAATCCGCGATCCCGAGCTGGCGGCCCGCCTGGTGGCAAGTGTGGCCGCGGCCGTAGCTCTCCCGGTGACGGTGAAAACGCGGCTGGGCTGGTGCGATGGCAGCGATGCGGTGAGCTGGTGCCAGCGGCTCGAAAATGCAGGCGCCCAGCTGCTCACCTTGCACGGCCGCAGCCGCGAACAGGGCTTCAAGGGTCAGGCCGACTGGGCCGCGATCGCTGCGGTGAAGGCGGCGCTGACGATCCCGGTGATCGCCAATGGCGACATCAACAGCCCCGAGGATGCGGTGCGCTGCCTGGAGCAAACGGGCGCCGATGGGGTGATGGTGGGCCGCGGCACCATGGGCGCCCCCTGGCTGGTGGGCCAGCTCGATGCGGCCCTCAGCGGCCGGCCGATCCCAGCCACCCCCGGCGCCCTCGAGCGCCTCGCCCTGGCGGCGGAGCAGCTGCAGGCCCTGGTGGCGGCCAAGGGCGACCACGGCCTGCTGATCGCTCGCAAGCACATGGGCTGGACCTGCAACGGCTTCCCAGGCGCACCACAGTTGCGCCATGCCCTGATGCTGGCCCCCACGCCGGAAACCGCCCTAGCGTTGCTTGAGAACGCTGCAGCGGGCCTGGAATGACTGCGGAGCTCTGGCTCCCCTGGCTGCTGCTGCTCTGGCCCCTGTGGCTCAGCCGTCGCCCGGAAGCGAGCCGGCCCCTGTGGATGCGCCGCAGCCTGCTGGTGCTGCTGGCCCTGTTCAGCCTGCGCTATCTGCACTGGCGGGTGACGGCCAGCCTCAACCTCAACAGCCCCTTGGCGGCCAGCCTGAGTGTGCTGCTACTGCTGGCGGAGGGCTGGTTGCTGCTCAGCGGCCTGCTGCCGCTGCTGCTGGCCTGGCGCCGCTTCAGCGATGGCCGCGCCGAGGCCGATGCCGCCCAGGCCCGCTGGCAGGCCAGCGACTGGCGGCCCTGGGTGGATGTGCTGATTCCCACCTGCGGTGAACCCTTACCCGTGCTGGAGCGCTGCCTTGTGGGTTGCGGCAGCCTTTCTTATCCGCAGCGCACGGTGTGGGTCCTCGATGACGCAGGGCGGCCAGAAGTGGCAGCGCTCGCCGCGGCCCATGGCTGCCGCTACCACCACCGGCCCCAGCGGCTGCATGCCAAAGCCGGCAATCTCAACGCCGGCCTGGCCCTGGGCGCCGGTGACCTCGTGGCGGTGTTCGATGCCGACTTCGTGCCCCAGCAGCATTTCCTCAACCGCACCATCGGGCTGCTGCTCGACCCGGCTGTGGGCCTGGTGCAAACCCCCCAGTGTTTCTTCAACGCGGATCCGGTGATGCGCAACCTGGGGCTGGAACGCTGGTTGCTGCCCGACGAAGAGAGCTTCTACCGCTGGATTGAGCCCGTGCGCAGCGCCTGGGACGCGGTGGTGTGCGCCGGCACCTCGTTTGTGGTCCGCAGGGCAGCCCTCGCATCGGTGGGAGGGTTCGTGGAGGCCGCCATCTCAGAAGACTTCGTCACCGGCGTTGCCTTGATGGGCCAAGGCTGGCAACTGAAGTACCTGAGCGAAAAGCTCAGTGCCGGCCTGGCCGCCGAGAGCATGCACGATTTCGTGCGGCAGCGGCAGCGCTGGGCCGCCGGAACCCTTCAGGCCCTGCGGCTCCCGCAGGGGCCCCTGCGGGTGGCCAGATTGCACTGGCATCAACGCCTGGCCTTCCTCGAAGGCGGACTGCACTGGTTCAACACCGTGCCCCAGCTGGTGCTGCTGCTGATGCCCCTCAGCCTCGGCCTGCTGGGGGTTCTGCCCGTGCATGTCACCGCGGAGGCCCTTGTAGAGCGCCTCCTCCCCCTCTGGCTGGCCCTGTTGCTGAGTGTGGGTTGGCTCAACCGCGGCAGCCGCCATGCCCTGCTGGCCGAATTGCCCGGCTGGGCCCTGACGGTGCCCCTCGCTACCACGGTGCTGCTCAGCCTCTGGGGCCGGGTGCAACCCTTCCGCATCACCCCCAAACACCGGGTGCGCGAGCGCGGCGGCATCGCCCCCGTGCTGGGCCTGCCCCTGCTCGCCCTCCTGCTGCTCAATGGACTGAACCTCGGGGCCCTGATCCGGGCCGTGCTGGCCGGCCCGATCAGCCCTGGCCAGAGCCTGGGGCTGGCCTGGGCGGGATTGAATCTGCTGGGCCTGCTGGTGGCCCTGCGGGTCTGCTGGGATCGGCCCTGCCCCGATCCCACCCCCTGGCTGGGCCTGCGCCTCGACGTTCAGCTGCTCGGGCCCACGGGCCAGAGTCGCCCCGCCCAGCTGACGGCCATCAGTGAGCGTGGCGCCGATCTGGAGTGTCCGAAGCCCTGGCCAGGGGGACCGGGTTGGCGACTGGTGTTCGCAAGTGCCGCCGGGGGTGCCAGCGGCGTTCCGGCCCTGGCCCTGAAGCCTCTGGCGGAAGCTCCGCTGTCATCGCTGACCAGGCCGATCGGCCCGCCACTGAGCGTGGACTGGGATCCAAGCGATTCCCAAGGTCTGCTCGCCCTGCGCCGCTGGTTGTTCAGCAGGGCGGGGGCCTGGCCCGATCGGCAGGCTCCGCCGGAATGGCTGGCCCTGCTGGCAGTGCTCAGCCAACTGCCCTGGCCGCCCCCACCACCGCAAGCGGGACGGCGAAGCCTGGTGAACCAGGCCCTCCATCCAGACCCTGCGCCTGACCCTGGGGACAGCGGCGGGCCGTGAAGTCGCAGGCATAGATAGCCGGTTTCTGCCAGCTGAGGGGGATCTCCAGCAGGTCGCGGCTGCCGGTGATGCCTTGCACCGCCAGTAACACTGCCACCAGCACATTGGCGCTCACATGCAACCGCCGCATGCGGGGTGAGCGCTGGATCTCCGGACGGGCCGCCATCGCGAACAACAGCAGACCGACGAGGAGGGAGCCACTCCAGTAGTGGGACCCCCAAAACCCTGCGCTGAAGGGGTTGTCACTGACGCGCCAGATCTCCGGTTGGCTGCCCAGGCCCAACAGACCCGCCCAGAGCAACAGGGCAAAGGTGGCCCGCAGGGCCGGGAGACGCACGTGCCACAGGGCCAGGAGGGCAAGCACGCAACCCAGGGCCACCAGCAACAACAGCAGTAGCCGCCCCGCGCCTCCAGGGAAGGCGGCAGCCGGATCGAACCAGCGGTTGAGAAACGAGAACAGCAGCGCGATCAACACCGCCACCACCACGCCGGCCGTCAGCCAACGCCCATGGTCGGCATGTTCCTTCGGCACGGCCACCGGTTGCTTGCTCTGGCCAAGTCGCCGCTCCCGCGCCAGCAATCCAAGCCGGATCGTCGCCCCCACCACCGGGTAGACGAACAGGATGATCAGCACCGGATGCACCAGGGCCAACCAGTCGATCGGGGTCATGCTGCCGTAGGCGGTCAGGTTGAGTCTGGTCAGAACGGCGTGGCCCGTCTACAGCATCAGGGCAACACGTCCGGCCAGCCCTGACGGATCAACAGCAGCGAAAAGTAGGGCTGCTCCTCGGCGGGCACCGCGGCCGCCGCCGCCAGCAGCTGGTCGGGCCAGCCCACGCGCTGGGCAAACAGGCTGCCGGCCAGCAGCCCCCGGGCCTCCAGCAGGGGTCGCACCCAGGCCCAACGGTGCCCGAGCTTCAGCAGAGCCAAGACCGTGCCCTCCCCGGCAGCGTGCTCCAGCAGGGCCTCCAGTTCCCTGGAGGTTTCCGGGGTGGGGCGGATCAGCAGGGCCTCCTGCTGCAGGGCTAGGGGCCAGGGCAACCCCTGGGAGGAGGCGGCCGCCGCGGCCGCGGCCACCGCCGTGATGCCGGGGATCACCGCCACCGGACAGCTGGGATGGCGCTCCGCCAGGGCCAACAGGGCGTAGGAGGCGCTGGCATAGAGGGAGGCGTCTCCCTCGCACAGCAGCACCACAGCCTGGCCAGCAGCCACTTCTGCGGCCAGGGCAGCGGCTGCGGCATGCCAGGCCTGGCGGCGCGGCTCCGCCTCGCTCACCATCGGAAACAGCAGCGGTAGGCGCCGTTGCTCGGGGCTAATCCAGGGGGCGGCGATCTGGGCCGCCATTCCCTCCGCCTCGAGCCGGGCCACCGGGTAGGCGACCACCGCCGCGGCCCCAATGGCCCGCACCGCCGCCACGGTGAGCAGTTGAGGATCACCGGGGCCAACCCCTACCAGGGTGAGGCCTGCCACCGGCGCCAAGACTCCCGGAGATTCTGCCGAAAACACAACGGGCCTGCTGCTGCAGCCTTTCTAAGCTGGGAAAAGACCGTGATCTGGCCCGATGACTCTTCTGCAGGTATTTGGCACCGGCCCAGCCGCAACAGCCGCACCAAACCTCAGCAGTAGTGATCCGGCCGCAATCGCCGCCACCCTGGCGGCAATGGGCATTGGCTTTGAGCGCTGGCACGTCGAGGGCGGCTTGGCCCCGGATGCCGATCCGGCCGAAATCCTGGCTGTCTACGCCACCGAAATCGCGCGGGTGCAGGCCGGCGGTTCATACCCCACGGTGGATGCGATTCGCCTCACACCAAACCATCCCGACCGCCAAGCCCTGCGCCAGAAGTTTCTGGCCGAGCACACCCACAGCGAAGACGAGGTGCGCTTTTTCATAGAGGGCCGCGGCCTTTTCTGCCTGCACATCGGCGATGCGGTGCTGCAGCTGCTCTGTGAAGCGGGCGACTGGATTTCCGTGCCGGCTGGCACGAAGCACTGGTTTGACATGGGTCCCGAACCCCATTTCTGCGCCCTGCGCTTCTTCGACAACCCCACAGGCTGGGTGGCCGAATTTACCGGCGATCAAATCGCCGACCAATACCCCCGCCTCGACGAGTTAGCCACTTAGAGTTTGGTTTGGAGCGAAAAAGAAGTTATGGATTTTCTTTCCAAATGACATTTCCGCCCAGCCATCTCTCCCCTCCTGAGCCCGAGAGGAATAAGGAAGCTGCCAGCCTGATCCGTCAAGTTGGAGATGACCTCAATTTCAGACTGCGCCAGCTGCACGAGCAATTACTGGAGCAGGTTCCTGATGTAGACCGCATCGCCTGCGCTCTATACGAACCCAGCGATGACATGCTCAAAACCTTTGTGCACAGCACTCGCAAGGGCGAAGCCATCAAAGGATATGAGTTTCGCCTTGCCGAAAGTGCCTCCCTCAGCGCCTTAGCAGCTAGCCGTAGCATTCGGATTTTGGATGAAATCGCCGATGTCGTAAGTCCTACCCATCCTCACTCCCAATGGCTCCTAAACGAGGGCTACCGCTCCTCCTTCACCGTGCCCCTATACGAGAGGCAGGAGTTTATCGGCTTCCTTTTCTACGACTCATTGAAGCCAGCTACTTTCAGCAAAAAGATTCAACGCAGCCTTGAGGTTTATAATACCCTGATCAGCCTAACAATCTCAAACGAATTAAATTTAGTTCGCTCGATTACCACATCAGCTCAAGTTGCTCGCGAATTTGCCAACCTCCGCGACTTTGAAACCGGCAATCATCTTGAGCGCATGGCTCATTACTCCCGCCTAATCGCCAGGGAGCTAGCTCCTCGCCACGACTTAAGCGATGAATACATAGAGCACCTTTATTTATTTGCGCCATTGCATGACATTGGCAAAATCGGCATTCCCGACAGCATTCTGCTCAAGTCCGGCGGTCTAAACCCCGAAGAGCGAGCCCTGATGAATACCCACGTTCAAAAGGGTATTGACGTGCTAGAGCGCATGATCGGCGAATTCGGACTTGACACCCTGCCCGACTCCCAGGTGATGCGCAACGTGGTGGCCGGTCACCACGAGTGTCTCGATGGCAGCGGCTACCCAAATGGGCTTAAAGGCGCTGAGATCGCCCTAGAGGCCCGGATCATCGCCGTCGCCGACATTCTCGACGCCCTCACAAGTCACCGGCCTTATAAAGAGCCCTGGTCTGTGGAGGCGGCCATTGGTGAGCTGGAGCGCTTAGTTGAAAGGGGCAAGATCGATGGCGATTGCGTTCAGGCCTTGAAGTGCCATCTCCCTGAGATCAACACCATCCGCGATCGATTCAAAGACAGCTGAGCGAATACTCCTGACTTAATGAAGATGGTCAGGCTCTAGCTGCAGAGGCTCAAGCTGCAGGGTCGAATGGTCGATGCCCAGCTGGGCCAACTCAGCTTTTGCTCTATGCAGCAGGGCCATGTCGTCTACCTGCTGGGGATCGCGCAGGAGGTGCGCCGTCAGAGCCGTCTGGGAGGTGCTCATGCCCCAAATATGTATGTGATGCACCGCCGCCACCCCTGGCAGCTCGGCCAAGGTGCGTTCCACAGCATCTCGATCGATGCCTGGCGGGATCCCGTCAAGGCTCACCAGCACCGACTGACGCAGCAGGCTCCAGCCGGTCCAGGCCACGGCCAAGCCCACGCCAATACCGGTGAAGGGATCAAGCCAGTGGATGCCGGTGAACTGAATTAATAGGGCGCTAACCAGCACCGCTGCACTCACCGCCGCATCGGTGAGCAGGTGAACCACCGCAGCTCGGCGGTTGAGATCGTGGCTGTGGTTGTGGCCAAACAAACGAGCCGAGCCCAGGTTCACCGCAATGCCCAACAGGGCCGCCACCGCCACCGGGCCAGGGGTTAGCTCCACCGGCTTGGCCAGTCTTTGCACGCCCTCCACGATCACAACGGCGGATGCCATCAAGATCAAGGCCGCGTTGATCATCGAAGCCAGCTGGGTGCTGCGGCCAAATCCGTAGGTGAATTGCCTGCTGGCGGGCAGGGCGCTGAGGCGCTCAGCCCCCCAGCCCAGCAGCAACCCCGCCACATCGCCGAGGTTGTGTAGGGCATCACCGATCAGGGCCAAAGAGCCAAAGCCGATGCCAATGGCCAGCTGCAAAGCCGAGAGGCCGCTGTTGAGCAAGACACTCCAGCGAAAGGCGGCTGGATTGCCATCTCGATGTTCATGCTGGATGTGGCGAGGCAGCCGCTGGCGGCCCACCGCTGGATGGCTCATCAACCTTTTGTAGGTCAGGTGGGCGGTGCTGTCCGCCGAAGTCAGCTCACCAAATCAACCCCCACCGAGTGCATGCGCACCTGGTCTGCGCCGGCGAGATCGCCTGTGAGGGCAGCGACTTCCGCCGTCGCCAGCTCCTGCAGCCGCTCCACCGTGGCCTCACGGCCGAAGCGCTCTTCGCAGAGCAGCCAGTAGAGGCCGAAATGGCGCGCTTCGCTGGCCAGCAGCTCTCCATACAGCTCTCGCAGCTCGGCATCGGGGCTATGGGCCGCCAGCAGGGCCATGCGCTCATGGCTACGGGCCTCAATCAAGCCAGCCACCAAAAAGGAATCGAGCATGCGCTGGGGTTCGCCCTTGCGCACCTGAGCCGTGAGTGCCGAGCCGTAGGCCGGGGCCGGCAGGGGGCGCAGGGCTGCGCCGCGCCGTTGCAGCAGTTGCAGCACCTGCTCGAAATGCTCCAACTCCTCCCGTGCCAGAGGGCTAAGGGCGGCCGCCAAGCCAACCTCGCTTGGGTAACGGAACATCAACTGCAGGGCTACGCCGGCAGCCTTGCGCTCGCAGTGGGCGTGGTCAATCAACAGCAGCTCTGGCTGGGCAATCGCCTGCTCCAGCCAGGCGGGGCTGGTGGGGGCCGTCAGCCACTTAACCCGGGCCATCAAGGCTGGGCTCGCAGGTGGGCCACCAGCCCCTCCAGGGCCAGGGTGTAGCTGAGCGGCCCAAAGCCACAGATCACGCCCAGGGCCTTATCGGCCAGGGTGGAATGGTGCCGAAATGGCTCGCGGGCGTGGGTGTTGCTCAAGTGCAATTCCACGAAGGGAATCGCCACCCCCAGCAGGGCATCGCGCAGGGCAATTGAGCTGTGGGTGTAAGCGCCGGCATTGATCAAAATGCCATCCACGCTGCCTCGGCCCTCGTGGATGCGATCCACCAGGGCGCCCTCATGGTTGCTCTGAAAGCAGCTGATCGCCGCCCCCAGGGCCTGGGCGCGACTCTCCAGCTCAGCGTTGACCTGATCAAGGGTCCTACTGCCATAAACACCCGGCTCACGGGTGCCCAGCAGGTTGAGATTGGGACCGTGGAGAGCGAGCAGCTGCATGGAGAAGGTCGGCTGGTAAGTTCTTCGGGTGTGGTTCGGGTCGGTGCCCGAGTGGTTAATGGGGGCGGACTGTAAATCCGCTGGCTCTGCCTACGTTGGTTCAAATCCAACCCGGCCCACCTTCCACATGCCCTTGTAGCTCAGTGGTAGAGCACTCCCTTGGTAAGGGAGAGGTCACGAGTTCAAATCTCGTCAAGGGCTTACAAAAAGAGGGGCTGGCACCGCTCCTCAAGCACAGTGGTTTACCGGCTGCATCCTGGTTGACCCTTCGCTGCCTGATCGTGGAAGACCAGGTCATGTTCCTGCAGCTGCTTTGCAAAATGCTGCAGGGGCTGGCTTGGCTCTGAGCAGCCGAAGCCGCAAGCAATTTGCCAGCTTGGGCTGACACGCGGCCCGCCCCTTGACCTCCTCCCCAACCGCAACCCCTCTCCTAGCAACGCCGATTGCGGCAATGCGGGCACCCGTCAGCGCGGGCCTCACCCGCAGCCTGGCCTGGCGGCTGGAGCAGCTAGATCGCCTGGAAGGCCTGTTGCGCGATCAGGAGGCGGCAGTGCTCGAAGCCTTGGCGGCCGACCTTGGCAAACCGCCCCTCGAGGCCACCTTTGAGCTGATAGCGGTGCGTCAGGAGCTGACCCTCACCCGGCGTCAGCTGAAGCGCTGGATGGCACCGCGGCCGATTGGGCTGGATCTGGCCCTGCGGCCCGGCCAAGCCTGGGTGCAGACCGAACCTCTGGGCTGCGTGTTGATCATCGGCCCCTGGAACTACCCATTCCATCTCTGCCTGCATCCGCTCGTGAGCGCCTTGGCGGCGGGCAACACGGCCGTTCTCAAGCCCTCAGAACATGCGCCCCACATCTCCGCACTCCTGGCCCGCTGCCTACCCCTGGCCTTTCCAGCCGAGGTGGTGCAGGTGGTCACCGGCGATGGGGCCGTGGCAGCCGAGCTGCTGGAGCAGCAGTTTGACCACATTCTTTTCACCGGGGGCGGCCGGGTGGGCCGGCTGGTGATGGCCGCCGCCGCCCGCCATCTCACCCCCGTGACCCTGGAGCTGGGCGGCAAGAGTCCGGCGATCGTGCTTGCCGATGCCGACATCGCCACCAGCGCCAAGCGCCTGGCCTGGGGCAAGGGTCTCAATGCAGGTCAAACCTGCATCGCTCCCGACCACCTGCTGGTGCAACCAGCCGTGCGGGAAGCGCTAGTTGCAGCTATCGCCGCCGAATGGCAGCGCTTCTACGGCAGCGATCCCCTCGCCAGCGAGGACATGGGCTGCATCGTCAATGAAGCCCAGTTCCAGCGGCTGGAGGCCCTGCTGGCGGGAGCGCGCAGCCGCGGCCAGGTGCTGGCGGGGGGGCGCAGCGATCCCAGCCGCCGGCGCATCGAACCCACCTTGGTAGCGATCGAATCCGGCGACGATCCGCTGATGCAGGAGGAGCTGTTTGGCCCAATCCTGCCCGTGCTGGCAGTAGCCAACCTGGAAGCCGCCCTGGCCGAGGTGAGGGCGAGGCCCAAGCCCCTTGCGCTCTATTTGTTCAGCCACGATCGAGCCGCCCAGCAGCGCACCCTGGACACCACCAGCTCCGGTGGCGTCTGCTTCAACGATGTGGTGATGCAGGCGGGTGCGGCGGCCCTGCCCTTAGGCGGCGTCGGCGAAAGCGGCATGGGCAGCTACCACGGCGAAGCTGGCTTTCTCACCTTTTCGCACCGGCGCACGGTGCTGCGGCGCCCCTTCTGGCTGGATCTGCCCTTCCGCTACCCCCCCTATGCGGGCAAGTTGGCCCTGGTGAAGCGGCTGCTGGGCTAATTGGGGCACGACGATTGGGGGGGGGGGGGCGAAGGCAGGGCGATCAGAAGCTTTGATGCGCTGAAGACGATCGGGGGACTGGATGGGACGAGACAACGCCCTTAACGTTCCCGTACCTATACGTGGTGCCGATGCGTCGCTCCCTTGCCGCCCTGGCCCTAGCTGTGGTGTTGCCCTTCCCGGGTCTGGCCCCTGCGGCAGCCCTGGCAAACGTGGTGGTGAAGCCAGGCGAAACCCTCTCGGAAATTGCCGACCGCCACGGCGTCAGCCTCACCCGACTGATGCAGGCCAATGGCATCAGCAACCCCAACCTGGTGGTGGCTGGCCAGAGCTTGCGGCTGCCAGGCAGTAGCGCCGCTGGCGCTGGCGCTGGGAGCTCCAGGGGCGGCAGTGTCACCGTCCAGCCTGGAGACACCCTCTCCGACATCGCCGATCGCCAGGGGGTCAGCCTCAACCAGTTGATGCAGGCCAACGGCATCACCAACCCCAACATGGTGGTAGCAGGCCAAAAGCTGGTGCTGCCTGGATCTCGCCGGGCAACGGCGGCCGCCGCTCCCAGAGCGCTGCCCACCGCCCCTTACACGGTGAAAAGCGGTGAAACCCTTTCAGAAATCGCCGATCGCTTCGGCACCAGCACCGAGCAGCTGATCAAGGTAAACGGGATCAGCAATCCAAATCTGGTGGTGGCGGGAACACGCCTGGCCATCCCTGGGCGTCCTTCCTCATCGGCCGCCCCCCGCAGCACAGCGGCCCCGCGCAACGCCAAGGAACACGTGGTGCGCAGCGGCGAGAGCCTCTCCACCATCGCCGGCAGCTACGGGCTGCCGGTTGAGCGGCTAGTTGCCATCAACAAAATCGACGACCCCGACCTGGTGGTGTCCGGCACCCGCCTGAAACTGCAAGCCCCGCCTCCCGTGAAGGCCACTCCAAAGCCAGCAGCCCAGGCCAAGCCCAAGCCCAAGCCTGCGGCAGCGCCAGTTGCAAAGGCAGCGCCAGTTGCAAAGGCAACGCCAGTTGCAACGCCAGCCCCTAAACCCACCGTGACCACAGCAGCGACCACAACCGTGACTCCCGCTGTAGCCATAGCCGTGCCGGCCCCCAAACCCACTCCCCGGCCCACACCCAGCGTTCAACAGGCCATACGACAACCCGTTCAACAATCCGTTCAACAGCCCGTTCAGCAAGCTGTTCAACAGCCTGTTCAACAAAGCGTGCAGCCCGCCGCAAAACCAGTCCTACAAGCGGCGGCCCAGCCAAAAATCCAACCCACTCCCAAGCCCTCACCTGTCGTTGCCACGCCGATCGCCAAAGCCGCAACCACTTCGACTACCGCAACCACCTCCCCCGCCAGCCGGCCGAGCACTGGCAGCAAGCCCAGCAGCAGCAAGCCCCAAGGGCCCGACTGGCGCAGCTACGGCCCGCTGCAGGTGGACTGGGCCAACTGGCAACCCATGGGGGGCAGTTTTGTAGCCCCAACCCTCAACGGCGATGGCAAGCCCGTTTATTTGGCGGTCAACTGCGGAGCCCGCAAGCTCAATGCCACCAGCCAATCAGGCCAATGGAAGAGCTGGGATGTACCCCAGAGCGACTTTGAGGAGCAGCTAATCAGCGATATCTGTAAGGCCCGGGCCAGCTAATCCAACCGGTCAGCCAAGCACCCCCAATCAGCCAGCCCAGTCAGGCAGCCCAGTGGAGTGGCCAGGGCTGGCGCACGTAGCGCCGGCCCGAGGCGCGCAGATAGAGCCGCTGGGCGCCGTCATCGCTTTCGCTGAGCAATTCCTCCTGGGCCAGCCGCCGCAGCAGCCACCCCCAGCTCGCTTCTTGCTGCTGTCGCTGCTCTGCCGACACGGCGGATGCGAGCTCCTCAGCCAGGTTGCGTAGATCGCGGCCGGGACGAAGCTCCAAGACCTCCAGAGCCTGGTGCGCCTCAACAGACCAATCCCGACTTTCACGGGGGTTGCGGCAGTTGTCGCAGCGGCCGCAGACAGCCGCCAGTTCTCCTACGGCCAGCAGCAGCGCCTGCTCCCGGCAGCCCTCGCCCTCCGCCACCGCTTCCATCCGCCGCAATTGTTGCTGGGCCAGCTCCAGCCGTTGCTGGTCCTGTTGGCGCTGGGCCCCCACGCCCCGAATTGCCCAGCCCAAGCTGGTGCGATCAGCCGGGTCGTAGAGAACCAGGCAGCGCGCCAGTTCCCCATCCCGGCCGGCCCGGCCCGATTCCTGCAGATACCCCTCCGGACTGGCCGGCAGGTCCAGGTGCAGCACTAGTCCCACATCCGATCGATCCACTCCCATGCCGAAGGCCACGGTGGCCACCAGCACCGGCCGCGGCTGCAGCTGGAAATGCTCCAGGGCCAGCTGGCGGCTTTCGGGGTCCATGCCGGCGTGATATGCGATCGCCTCCACCCCGACCCCGGTCAAGCGAGCTGCCCATTGCTCCACCGAGCGGCGAGTGCGCGCGTAGATCAGCACGGCGCCCCGGGATGCCCCCAGCTCCGCCAGCACTAGGGGCAGGGGATCGGGCGGGCGCACCTGCATGCCGTACACAAGGTTGGTGCGGCGGGCAGAACGCACCTGGATCAGCGGTCGCCGCAGCTGCAGCAGGCGAATGATGTCGGCCCGCACCTGGGGGGCTGCGGTGGCGCTGAGCGCCACTAGGGGCACCCCAGGGCACTGAGCCCGCAATTGGCCTAAGCGGCGGTAGTCGGGGCGGAAATCATGGCCCCAGGCGCTGATGCAGTGGGCCTCGTCCACCGCAAGTGCCACCAGCTGGCCGCTCTCCAGCACGTCGTCGAGCAGCTGGCGGGTAGCCTCCCCCTGCAGCCGCTCCGGGGCCAGATAAAGCAGCCGCAGCCTGTGATCGCGCAGCCGCTGCAGCAGCTGGCGCCGCTCCGGCAAGGCCAGGCCGCCATGCAGGCAGGCGGCAGGGATGCCTCGGCGTTGCAGCTGGCTCACCTGGTCCTGCATCAGGGCAACCAGCGGAGAAATCACCAGCACCAGCCCACCACGCACCAAGGCGGGCAGCTGATAGCAAAGCGACTTGCCGCCGCCAGTGGGCAGCACCGCCAGGCAGTCTTGGCCGGCCAGCAGGGCCTCCACCACCGGCCGCTGACCGGGACGGAACTCGGACCAGCCGAAATGGCGCTCCAGGGCCAGCGCCAGGGGATCAGCGGGGCCAGAAGGCAATTGGGCCCTACCCGTAGTGCTCACCGACCATAGCGACCACCAGATGCGGTGCTAGGGACCGCTCATGGCAGGGGTGGTCACGGCAGGGGTGGTGGTGGCAGCTGCTCCGGCGACTCCTCCACTAGTTGCAAGCGCACCCGCTTGCCCCCCGCCAGCTCCCCCAGGGAAACCCGCAGGGTGCTGCCGCTAAGCGACTGCAAGGCAGTGAGCAGTTCGCGCAGGTGGGGCGTGCTGCTGCCGCTCTCCACCCAGAGGCGCTCCTGCAGGCCCCCGAGCCGCCGCCAGCTGGTGTGCAGCTTCAGCACGGCACTCTCCAGGGCCTGGGCCTGGCCCACCGCATCGGCCAGCAAGCCCAGGGCATCGAGTCGCTGAGCCTCCTGCAGCGCCTTCTCGAAATCGAGCTCCCCCTGCTGAAAAGCCCGCACCGCCAAAGCTGCCTCCGCCGCCTTGCTCAACCAGCGGGCCGTGCTGGTTACCTCCTTGACTCGCTCCAGCTCCGGCTCCTCGCGCAACACCTTGCGCAGGTCCTCCTGCTGGTCCTCTGGCAACTTGGCCAGCTCCTTCACCAGGGGAGCCACAGCCCGCGGTGGCAGGAGATTGTCAGCTGTGCGCTGGCGGATCTCCTCGGGCAAAAGGGGGCTGGTGGCGGCTGTGAACTCATCACTAAGACGACGCACTTGCTTACGGGTGATCTGCTGACCCTCATTGGCCGCCTCGCTGATCATCTGCTGCACCTCCGGGTCGGCCTGGGCCGTCTCCAGAAAGGCCCGCTTCGAAAAGTTGTTGACGCTGGTTTCCTCAAGCAGGCCGCCACCCACCAAGCTCTCAGCCGACTCAGCCAGCTGGATCAAGGTGTAGGCACGGGTCTTGCTGATCTCCCGCTCCCGCAGCCACTGCAGGAAGCCCGTGCCTCGCCCTTCACCGCCACGCTTTTCTCGATCCCGCACCGCCGCCAAAATCCGCCCGCGCCAGATTTCGGTCTGCAGGTCGAAGCGATCGCACACGGCCCAGGCTTCTTCAAGCCTAGCCAGAAATTCCATCGTGCTGATGGTGTCACTTTCGGGGTCGGGCAGCTCGAGGTTGAGCACCGGCGGCGCCGGGACCTCCATCGGGTCCATGGCCATGGGAAAGGACGGGCTGCTGTGCTGTCGATGGTGCCATGGGCAGCCAACGTCTCACCAAGGGCGACAAATCATGACGCCCTTGGTGAAGCCAACCTCCTGCGCGGGTATCTTCGCTCTGGCAGCCACCCGATCTAAAGCGCAGCGATGGCAATCTCCCGCGGCGACAAGGTGCGCATCAAGCGCCCCGAGTCTTACTGGTTCAACGAAGTCGGCACCGTCGCTTCGATCGACACTTCCGGCATCCGCTACCCCGTGGTGGTTCGCTTTGAGAAGGTGAACTACAACGGCTACAGCGGCTCTGAAGGCGGCATCAACACCAACAACTTCGCCGAGAGCGAACTCCAAAAGGCCTGAACCACTTCAGCCTCTTGGGGTCCAAGTTCCAGGAAGATTTCCAGGCCTCTTTAAAGCCCGTGCAACTTTTGGTTGCGCGGGCATTTTGCTGGGCAAGCGCTTAAGCCAATGCCGGAATTACCCGAAGTTGAAACCGTGCGGCGGGGTCTCGAGCAGCAGACCCAAGGCTTTGAGATCAGCAGGGTTGAGGTGCACCGGGCTAGGGCCATAGCCAGCCCGGTCGACCCCGCTGCATTCGCTGCGGCCTTGTGCGGGTGTCGAGTTGGCGCCTGGTCGCGACGTGGCAAATATCTGATGAGCCAGCTCAGTCGAGGGGGTGAAGAGGCTGGCAGCTGGGGCGTGCATTTGCGCATGACCGGCCAATTCCTTTGGCTGGAAACACCGAAACCGGCCTGCTCTCACACCCGCGTGCAACTGTTTGCTGCCAGCAATCAGGAGCTGCGGTTCGTAGACACCCGCAGCTTCGGCCAGATGTGGTGGGTACCGCCAGGCCAACCGTTGGACTCGGTAATCACGGGCCTGGGGCGGCTGGGGCCCGAGCCCTTCAGCCCAGCCTTCAACGCGGCCTACCTGGCAGAGCGGCTGCGGGGCTCGAGGCGGCCAATCAAAAATGCCCTGCTGGATCAAGCGCTGGTGGCGGGGATAGGCAACATCTACGCCGATGAGTCCCTGTTTGCTGCAGGAATTCGGCCCGCCACCACAAGCGGCATCCTTGGCATCTCGCAGCTGGAGCGCCTGCGCCAGGCCCTGGTGGAGGTGCTTGAAACCAGCATCGGCGCTGGTGGCACAACCTTCAGCGACTTCCGCGACCTCAAGGGCAACAACGGCAATTACGGTGGTGTGGCCTGGGTTTACAGGCGTGGCGGCGAACCCTGCCGCCGCTGCAACACCACCATCCAACGCGAGAAACTCGGCGGGCGCAGCAGCCACTGGTGCCCGAGCTGCCAGCATTGAACCAACCGCAAGCTTGCGTGGATAGCACCGCATCACAAACAGCCGAATTAGCTCAACAGCTCAGCGCGACGATGGCCGCTATCCATCGCCGCGGTTGGTGCGATGGCACAGGAGGCAACTTCAGCTGCGTTCTGCGGTGGCAGCCGCTGGAGTTGCTGATGGCCCCAAGCGGGGTGGATAAGGGCAACGTTGCCCCAGAGCAGCTGATCGTGGTCGATGCTGCTGGGGCAGTGTTGAAAGGCACCGGGCGGGCCAGCGCCGAAACCGCCCTGCACCTCGGCCTTGTGGAGACCTGTGGAGCCGGTGCGGTGCTGCACACCCATTCCCAAGCGGGAACCCTGCTGTCCCAGCACTACGCACCCACCAAACAAGGGGCTGCCTTCCTAGTGCTCCAGGACCTGGAGATGCTTAAAGGACTTGAAGGTGTGGTCACCCACGCCACCAGCGTCTCAATTCCAGTACTGGCTAACGATCAGGATCTGGCACGACTGCGCGGCAACGCGGAAGCCCACCTCGCGGCAGCGCCCTATGGGTTACTGATTGCGGGGCATGGGCTCTATGCCTGGGGCAAAGATCTAACAACAGCTCGAAGACATCTCGAGATTCTGGAGTTTCTGCTGGAGCAACACTGGCGCCAACTATTGCTTCAGGAGCTAAGCGGCAGACAGCACGGCAGGGCAGTTGTGCAACGGCATGGCTTGAGCCATGTGCTGCTTGACATTGAAGGCACCACCTGCCCGGTGAGTTTTGTATCAGACACCCTTTTCCCCTATGCAGCTGAACATCTCGGCAGCTTTTTGAACGGGCGGCACAAGGAGCCGGAGGTTCAAGAGTTGCTAGCGGAAGTGGAGAAAGCCTGGGCGGAAGATCCAGATCCCGAAGCTCAGTCAATGCGGCAGCAGGGGCAATCAGGCTGGAGAGAGGGTGTTTTGAAGTACCTGCATTGGCTGATCAAAAAGGATCGCAAGCTCGCACCACTCAAAGAGCTGCAGGGGATGATCTGGGAAATTGGCTACCAAGGTGGCAACCTTCAGGGTCCGCTGTTTGAAGATGTACCAGGCGCCCTTCGGCAGTGGCATGCAGCCGGACTGCACTTGGCGGTCTATTCATCTGGATCAGTTGGAGCCCAACAGCTGATCTACGGATACAGCAGTGGTGGAGATCTCAGGTCGCTATTTAGGCACTGGTTTGACACCCGCGTGGGCAGCAAGCGGGATCAGAGCAGCTACATAAAGATTGCCGAGTCGCTTGATGTTCCAAGCCACCAAATTTTGTTTATAAGTGACACCCTGGCCGAATGCGAGGCGGCGGCGTCGAGCGGCATGCAGGTCCTGCTAAGCATCCGCCCAGGCAATTCGGCGCAAGCGATGAGTCGATTTGAGAGGATCAGCTCATTCCAAGACCTGGAGCTAAACCCATGAATCAAGGCAATCAGGATATTGATGCAAAAGCTGGGGCGGCGCAGACAAACGAGAAGCAGTTGATCTGCCTCAACCAAACCCTGCTTGAAAGCGTCGTAAACGGTGATTGGCTCACCTATGCCAACCACTGCAGCGCAGATCTCACCTGCTTCGAAGCAGAGACCAATGGGGTCCTCGCAGAGGGCCTTGCCTTCCATCAATTCTATTTCGACTTACCAGCAGCAGCGCCAAGCGGCCCTCCAGCCCCAATACAGGTGAGCATGGCCAGACCACATATTCGCTGGATCAGTCCCGACGCCGCCGTATTGAGCTACACCCGTCTCACCCAGAAGATGGTCGACGGAGCAGCCGTTACCGCTAGGTGCTGCGAGACCCGTGTTTGGCAGAGAATAGATGGCATCTGGAAACACGTCCATGTGCATCGTTCCTGAGTTGCGTTCCTGAGCTGCAGCCGCTGTAATTACCAAGCCCACCCAACAAGCTTAACCAACAAAAAAGCCACCCCTAGGGGTGGCTTTTAAGTCAACTTACACAAACTCTTTCAAGAGCAAGATGCAGTTGATTGGGATGAATGTTTTACCTGGCATCGAGCTATTTTTTCAGGGGGCTGCCCCCCAAATATCGTTGCCGCTGCAGCGTTTCACAGCCGAGTTCGAGATGGATCGGAGTGGTTCCACTGCGCCATGGACACCAGGATAGTATTCATCCTCAGGTTGAACCCTGAGAACTACATAGGCAAGACAATCACCAAACCTTACAGTCAGGTGATTGTGAACTGGAAACAAGCTTTTGTTTAGAGCCTGAGTTTTGGTCAAGCCCTCGGTCTATTAGTACTCCTCTGCTTCACGCATTACTGCGCTTCCACATAGAGCCTATCAACGGGTGTTCTTCCCGTGACCTTACTGGCTAACGCCATGGGAATACTCATCTTGAGGTGGGCTTCCCACTTAGATGCTTTCAGCGGTTATCCTCTCCGCACATGGCTACCCAGCGTTTACCGTTGGCACGATAACTGGTACACCAGAGGTGCGTTCCTCCCGGTCCTCTCGTACTAGGGAGAAATCCTCTCAATATTCCTGCGCATGCACCGGATATGGACCGAACTGTCTCACGACGTTCTGAACCCAGCTCGCGTACCGCTTTAATGGGCGAACAGCCCAACCCTTGGGACCGACTTCAGCCCCAGGTTGCGATGAGCCGACATCGAGGTGCCAAACCTCCCCGTCGATGTGAACTCTTGGGGGAGATCAGCCTGTTATCCCTAGAGTAACTTTTATCCGTTGAGCGACGGCCCTTCCACGCAGAACCGTCGGATCACTAAAGCCGAGTTTCCTCCCTGTTCGACTTGTAGGTCTCACAGTCAAGCTTGCTTCTGCTTTTACACTCGTCGGCTGATTTCCAACCAGCCTGAGCAAACCTTTGCGCGCCTCCGTTACCTTTTAGGAGGCGACCGCCCCAGTCAAACTGCCCACCAGATACTGTCCAGTCCCCGGATAACGGGTGACTGTTAGAACCCTAGCTCTGAAAGAGTGGTATCTCACCGTTGGCTCACAACAACCCGCAAGCTGTTGATCAAAGCCTCCCACCTATCCTGCGCATTCAGAGCCCGGGCACAATACCAAGCTACAGTAAAGCTTCATAGGGTCTTTCTGTCCGGGTGCACGTAGTCCGCATCTTCACAGACAATTCTATTTCGCCGAGCCTCTCTCCGAGACAGCGCCCAGATCGTTACGCCTTTCGTGCGGGTCGGAACTTACCCGACAAGGAATTTCGCTACCTTAGGACCGTTATAGTTACGGCCGCCGTTCACCGGGGCTTCAGTCGCTAGCTTCGCTTACGCTGACCAGCTTCCTTAACCTTCCGGCACTGGGCAGGCGTCAGCCCCCATACATCGTCTTGCGACTTAGCGGAGACCTGTGTTTTTGGTAAACAGTCGCCTGGGCCTCTTCACTGCGACCACCTTGCGGTGGCACCCCTTCTCCCGAAGTTACGGGGTCATTTTGCCGAGTTCCTTAGAGAGAGTTACCTCGCGCCCCTCGGTATTCTCTACCACCCCACCTGTGTCGGTTTCGGGTACAGGCCATGATGCCTTAACGGGTATAGGGCTTTTCTTGGAAGCATGACGTCACCAACTTCGCTGCCGTAGCAGCTCGCACTCACGCCTCAGCTCAAACCGTTTTCGCCGGTTCTCAACGCCTCGAACGCTTGGACCAGTAACCAACATCTGGCTTGGCTAGCCTTCTCCGTCCCCCTTCCCAAAACATCACAGGTACAGGAATGTTGACCTGTTGTCCATCGACTACGCCTTTCGGCCTCGCCTTAGGTCCTGACTAACCCTCCGCGGACGAGCCTGCCGGAGGAACCCTTAGGGTTTCGGGGCATGGGATTCTCACCCATGTTTTCGCTACTCAAGCCGACATTCTCACTTCCATGTAGTCCACGCCCGCTTACGCTAACGCTTCACCCCGCATGGAACGCTCCCCTACCATCGGAATCAATTAAGACTCAAATCCGCAGCTTCGGTACAATGCTTAGCCCCGTTCATTTTCGGCGCAGGATCGCTCGACCAGTGAGCTATTACGCACTCCTTTGAGGATGGCTGCTTCTAGGCAAACCTCCTGGTTGTCTGGGCAA
>NZ_JAGQBD010000014.1:0-70047 GCF_024345455.1 Cyanobium sp. T1G-Tous | reverse complement strand
TTGGCGGTGGTGAGCTCGTAATCAGAGAAGCCGAGCTGCTTGCCACCCATTACCTCAGTCCTGGTCAGCGATTACAGGGCCATTGTCCCGCGAATGGCACTGGTTCTCCAGAGTCTCCCTAGACCAGTCCCGGAAGCCTGCCTAGGGTTCATCCGCCTGAAATGACGGCTATGGCTTCCTCCGGTGGCAGACCCCGCTCCAGCCTCAGCGAACGCCAGTTGGTGGGCCTGTTCAGCCTTGGGCTGGGCGTGGTGCTGTTTCTGCTGATCCTGATGCGCGGCCAGCAGGCCGCCCGCGAGGGCAACCAGGAGATCAGCAACGACACCTACTGGGTGCTGGTTTCGCCACTGGTGTTTTCCGCTTTTGGCGTGGTGTTGTTGCGCTCCCCCAAGGCTGGGGTCGCCGCCCGGAGCAGGGCGAGCGTGCAGCCAGTGGTGATGCGTCCCCAGGTCAGCCGGGCGCTAGAGCAGTCGCAGCGCACCACCCAATCAGCCCAGGCCGCCCTAGCCAGTGTTGACGAGGGAGCCAGCCAGCAGCTGGCCCAGGCCCGCGCCGAGGCGGCGGCGGCACTAGCAGCGTTGGAGTCGCTCCACGGCGAACAGGACCGAACCGCAGCCCAGGCGGCCGCAAAAATTAGGGCGTTGCAGGCTGAGCTCTCTGCAGCCCAGCAGGCTCGGGTTCAATTAGAGGCCAACCTGCGCCGCGATCTGGTTACCCAAACAGCCGACACCGGCGGTGCTTTGGCGGCCGTCCAGTTGGTGGAGGGCCAGCTGGATGCTTTCGCCGGTGGCTTCAATGATCAACTGGCAGCGGCTCGGCGTCAGCTCGATGGGTTGATTGCCAGTCAGGAGCAGCAGCTGGCCCAGCTACGCAGCGAGGCAAGCCAGGCCCAGTCGGCTCTAGATCGACTCCGCGGCAACCAGGAGGCCGAGCTGGCCCGATTGCGCAGCGAAGCATCCCGGGCGATCAGCTCAGCTCAGGCTGCCCAGGCCGATACCCAGGCTGTCGCTGCAGATGTGTCCAGTCAGATGGCAACGATGGACCAGCAAATTCAGCAGGCCCAGCAGAGCTGCAGCCGGGCTACGGCCAGCCTCGATGCTGCTGTGGCCAGCACTGGGCAGGGGCGGGCCGAGGCCCTGGCCACTGCCCAGCAAGCCCAACGCCAGGTGGAGAAGCTGGCCGGCACCCTGGCGGCTCAGATGGATACGGCCCGCCAGCAGCTGGCGGCGGCGGTACAGGCCAGCAAGCAGGCCCAGGAAGTGGTGGACCGTTTGGAGCATGGCGCCCCCTCCTTTGGGGCAGCCACCCCAACAGCAGCTACCGGTTTCGACGCCTTCCTAAGTTGCTACCGAGAGGCTTGCGAAGAGCTGGGAGTACTACCCGGAAGCGGCTGGCAGGACGTGCGCGCTACCTGGCGCCGTAACGTGATGGATTGGCATCCAGATCAGGGTGGTGACTCCAGGCTTTGGGTCCGCCGCAATGCTGCCTATCAGCTGCTTGTGGCCTGGTACGAGTTCAACGGGGCGTCCTGATCCATACCCTGCACGCGGCGAGTTCCAAGATCCGTGGCTGGTGCCAACCCTGTGACTGAGCCAGTTGCTATCGGTGTAGTTGGTGGCGGCCAATTGGCCTTGATGCTTGCCGCCGCTGCCCGCAAGCTCAATGTGCCCCTGCATGTTTTGACACCAGGGGCACAGGATCCCGCCACTGCCCTTGCCAGCAGTGTGGTGCTGGCTGAACTCGACGATGTGGCGGCCACCCGGGAGCTGGCGCGCCGCAGTGGCGCCATCACCTTTGAAAACGAATGGGTAGATCTGCCGGCCCTGGCGCCGCTCAGTTTTGACGGAGTCGTCTTTCTGCCAAGCCTGGAGGCCCTCGCTCCCCTAATCAGTAAGCGGGGCCAGCGGCAGTTGCTGCAGGGTCTGGGCCTGCCTTGCCCGCGCTGGTGCGATCTGCCCACCAGTGGCCTGTTGCCTGAAGGCTTCAATTACCCATTGATGGCCAAGGCCTCCACCGGCGGCTACGACGGCAAGGGGACAGCCGTGTTGCGCTGCCCTGAAGATCTCACGGCCCTGCTGGCAAGGGTGCCCCTAGGCGACTGGATTCTTGAGGAGTTTGTCAATTTTGAGCAGGAGCTCTCCCAGCTCGCCTGCCGCGACCGGGCTGGCAACGTGCGGTGTTACTCCTTGGTGCAGACCCACCAGCACCAGCAGGTATGCGACTGGGTGATTGCGCCGGCCTCAGTGCCCCATGCGGTGCAGGCCTATGCCCGCAATATCGCCGCTTCCCTGCTCACGGCGATCAATTACGTGGGCGTGATCTCCATTGAGCTTTTTTATGGCCCGGGCGGTCTGCAGGTCAATGAAATCGCCCCCCGCACCCACAATTCCGGCCATTTCACGATCGAGGCAGCCCATACCAGCCAGTTCGAGCAGCAGGTGCGGATCGTCGCTGGCCTGCCTATGGGGTCTGTCGACCTGCAGGTGCCGGGGGCACTGATGGTGAATCTGTTGGGCTTTGAAAGTTCGGAACCCGACTACCAGGCTCAGCGGGACGATCTAGCTGCCATACCGGAGGCCACGGTGCACTGGTATGGCAAGCAGGGCTCCAGCCCCGGACGCAAGCTTGGTCACGTCACCCTGCTGCTGCCCGGGGTCACAGCTGAGGAACGGGCTGGCCAGGCGGAGCAGCTTTTAGAGCGGGTCCGATCCATCTGGCCCCTGCCCCCGCAAAACCAGTAATCGGTCTACACTTCCAGAGGACTGCCTTGTTGGTGACTGCCTTTTACAGTTTTCTGATCTGACTCCCTTTTCGACATGGGGGTCTGCAGCGGAAGCAACGTAAACCGGCCTCGTAGCCGGAAACGGCGCCCCGTCCTTGACCCTCTTCTGGTTCTACCAGGTCGAACACTGGGGCAAAACGGCACGGCGGTCCACCCCCTTCAAATCAACGCCTCTCGATCAGTTCTGCAGCCGCATAGCGAACCTTCGCCAGCGAGGCGTACTTATCGCTGCTGTCGCGATAGCCAGCCGCACACACCACACAGCTGCGGTAGGGCGAGTCTGCCAAGTTGAGAATGCGGTCATAGGCGAGGGGATCGAAACCTTCGATGGCACAGGTGTCCACTTCCAGCAGGGCAGCAGCTGTCATGAAGGTGCCCAGGGCGATGTACACCTGATTGCTGGCCCAGCGGTCGATCTGCTGGCTGCGGGGCCCATTGATCAGGTCGACGTCGATCATCTGGCGGTAGGTGGCCAGGGCGGCGGAATCGAGGCCGCGAACGGCTGCCATCGTCTCGATTAGGCGATCGGCTTCGGCGGCGCCGATCTGGCGTTGCACCAGGAACACCACCAGATGGGAGCAGTCTGTGATCTGGCTCTGGTTCCACGACTCGGGGCGCAGCTGCTGGCGCAGGGCGGGGTCGTTTATCTCCAGAAATTTCCAGGGCTGCAGGCCATAGCTCGATGGGCTCTGCACTAGGGCATCCTCCAGGGCCGCCCAGGTGGTGTCGTCAATGCGGCGACTGGGGTCAAACACCTTGGTGGCGTAGCGCCAGGCCATGGCCCCATTGAGCTGCTGGGGGGAGATCGGCATGGTGGGGTGGCGACAACGGTGGGGATCAGGGGCCATTCTGGACCTAGTTACTGCCATGGTCGGATTCGGCCGCCAGCCTCGATGGAGTCCTTTCAGCAGGCCTTTGAAGCCCTTCTGGCCCTCGCCCCAGGGCCGGTTTTTCCTCGCGCTCGGGAGCTCTACTTGCGCAAATACTGCCTCGAGGGACGCGACGCCCAGGATCGCTTCCGCACCTTCCTGTTCGAAGAAGAGATTCAGGAATCCGAAGGGGGCACCGTGCGGGTAAGTGCCTTGAGCTTCGCGGTGGTGCATTGGCAGGCCGCCCAGAGCACCCCTGAGGAATATGCCGCCTACCTTCAGGAGCGCTGGCAGCTGCAGCCGGCTGGGCTCATTCTTGAAATTGAGCCCTGGTTTCGGGAAGGAGGCGCCTTTGCCCGCTTTCAGGCAGCGGCGTCCTACGAGCGTTCACCCTCCGGTGAGTTGCTGTTGGGTGGTGTCTGACCCAGCAAGCGATCTAGGCACTGCTGCAGTTGCTCGCGGCTCCAGCCGGTGACTACAAACACCTCCTGCACGCTGCTGCCGCGGCGGGCGACGAGCTTGTGCCCCCCGGTAATGGGAGCTGAAACCCGCAGCCGCATCTGGCTGCTGCGGCCACGCACGCGGCTGATCACCGCCGGGGTGACGGTGTCGATGCCGGGGCAGAGCGCAAGTTGCTTGAGCAGCGGAATCAGCCCCTCCACGTAGGTGCTGTGGGTGATGACCACCCGACCCATCAGGCCCGCTCCAAAGGAGCCATGGTCAGGCCGGCTGCTCCCAGCTGCTGGTGGTAGAGCTCAGCCTGTTCCTGGGGGCCGCACCACACCACCGCCGAACCCTCCCCATCGATGCGGTGGGCCAGCTCCCAGGCCTTATCAGTGAGCATGGCGGGAATGATGCGCACCAGTGTTTCCACCACGTGCTGAAAGGTGTTGAAGTCGTCGTCAAGCACCACCACCTTGAAATCGGGGTAGGGCTGGCGCAGCCGCTGTCGCTCCTGAACGGGGCTGGCGGAGGAAAGGACCACAACCACGGACTGCAACGACGAACACCTTTAGGGCTCCAGCCTAGGTAAAGTGCCTTCAACGACTGCAAGCTGCACCATGTTGATCTCTGCGGGTTGGGCCTCCTTGGCTGCTCTGTTCAGCTTTTCCATCGCCATGGTGGTCTGGGGTCGTCACGGCGACAACAGCATCAAGTTCTGATCTGGCTTTGACGATCCTCTGTGCCTGAGCTGAACCTCTCCGCCTCCCAGGTGCTTTCCGCTATCGCGGTATTGCTGCTGGTGTTTGTCAGCGGAGGCGTGATCTATCTCTCCATCATCGAGTGGAGTGATCGTCGCCGTCGCAACGCCCTTGAAACCAAGCGCCGCAAGTGAGCGCCGCTGGCTCTTCGCCACCCTCCCCCACTCCTGCTGGCTTAGCCGATTGGGCCTGGCAGAGCGCAGCAGAGCTGCTGATGCCACCCCCAGCTGAGCCCTTTAGCCCTTCGGTAGCCCTCGACTTAGAGCCTCTCGACCTAGAGGCCCTCGCCCTAGAAGACTTAGTTGCGGCCATTGACGCGGCCCAGCCCAAGCTGCCGCTCGGTAGTGATACCGATAAGCACGACCCGGGCAGCTGGGATCCGGCCTTGCTTGCCTCCCTCGGTCTGAGCCTGCTGAGCCGCAGCGCTGATACCGAGCAGGATGAATTGCTACGCCGCGCTGCAGACGGCCTGCGCCAAAAACTAGCGGGCAACATCGTCACCTACGTGGTGAACCGCAACCTCAACGTTTCAAACCACTGCATCAAGCACTGCAGCTTCTGCGCCTTCCGCCGCGATGCTGGCGACCCAGGTGCCTACTGGCTTAGCGAAGCAGACCTGCAGCAAAAAGCCGCCGAGGCACTTGAGGCTGGAGCCACCGAGCTCTGTATCCAGGGCGGACTCAACCCAGCTGCCACGGTGGCAGGCAGTCAGCTGGCCTATGCCGAACGGTTGCTTGGTCTGTTGCAGCAGGCAGCACCGGGGTTGCACCTGCATGCCTTTTCGCCCCAGGAGCTGCTTTATTTCGCCCAGCACGACGGGCTGCCCCTCGATCATGTGCTGGCGCGGCTGCAAGCGGCTGGCCTGGGATCGGTGCCGGGTAAGGCGGCAGAGGTGCTCAGTGAGCCGGTGCGGCAGGTGCTCTGTCCGGAGAAACTCACGGCCCGGGAGTGGGTGGCGGTGATGCTTCAGGTGCACCAGCACGGCTTGCCAGCCACCAGCACCCTGATGGCAGGCCACATCGAGTCTCCGGCAGACGTGGTGGCTCACCTGCTGACCCTGGTGGCGCTGCAGCGCTACGCCTGGCAGCATCAGCGCCAGGGTTTCACTGAGTTTGTGCTGCTGCCGTTTGTGGGCGCCTCGGCGCCAGCTGCCCTGCGCTCCCGGGTGCAACGGGACCAGCCCGACCTTGCAGCGATGTTGCGGCTCACGGCCCAAGCCCGGCTGTTGCTGGGGCCCTGGTTTCGTTTCCATCAGCCCAGCTGGGTGAAGCTCACCCTCGCAGGCGCCACCGAGGCCCTGCGCTGGGGCTGCAATGACCTGGGCGGCACCTTGATGGAGGAGCACATCACCACGATGGCGGGTGCCAGCGGCGGCACCCGCCAGTCCCCCCAGGCGCTTGAGGCGGCTGCCCAGCGGCTTGGCCGTCCGGTACGGCGCCGCACCACCCTCTACGGAGCTGTGGCGTGACCCGCTTGCGCTGGACCCTCACCCTGACGGTTCTGTTGCTACTGCTTCCGGCTGGCTTGCTGCTGCGATCCCCCCGGCCCCGGGCCGAGGGGCTGGAGCGGCTGATGGGCCAGGCCGCCCTGCTGCAGAGCTTTCCGGCCGCCCCGGAGCGACCGGTGCCAGCCCTGTGGAGCCAGCGCCTCGGCGCTGCTCAGGCGCGTCGGATTTGGCGTCAGCAGCGCCGCTTCTGGTGGCAGTTCTGGGGGCGCGATGGCGATGGTGGCGCCTTTTTGGCCTATCAGTTTCAAGCAGCAAGCCCCCTGCCTCCCCATGGAATTCGGGTTGATGACCTCGTGGTCGTGGCAGCCGATCCCCTTGCCAAGCGGCTACTGCAAGACCAGCTCAACTTGGCCCAACGTCAGCGCCGCGGTCTGGAGCAGCGCTGCCTGCAGCGCTTGCAGCAGGAGCAAGCGGTTTTCTGGGCCCCCCTTGGCCTTGGCGTGATGGCCGGCCCTGCAGCCCCTTTGCTGCAACGCTTCCAGGAGGGATGTTTGAGTCTCGAGCTCGAAGGCGCCAACCTAGGGCTCGCTGGAGAAGCAGCTGCTGCCAGCGGCCTGCTGGCCGCCCCAGGTCGTGCGGCGCCAGCAGTTGTGCCTCCTCCCCTGCCCTCAGAGTTGCTGCTGGAGTGGCGCGGTCCTGGCCTTGAGGGCTTATTGCAGGGGCTGCTGAGCCGCGAGCTGATCCGGGAACCGCTGGCGGCTCGCTACGGCATCGGTGATGCCCAAATCACCATGTTGCGTCGTGTGCCCTTTGTCTTGCGACTGCGCCAGCTGGCCCAGGGCCCCTTTCAGACGGGTCTGGAGCTGCAGTTGGCGGTCTTCGGGGATCGGCGTCCCTGGAACCAGATGCTCGCCGGGCTGGTGGAACCGCTCGAGACCCAGGGGCTCGAGGTGACGCAATCTGGCTCAAAGGCCTTAGCCGCGACGCTCTGGCGCCAGCAGGATGGGCGAGTCGTGGGAGGTTGGCGCTGGGTGCTGGCTGGTTCGAGCAGCCCCCACCTGCTGCTCTTCCTAGGACCCGAACCACCCTCGGCTACTTCAGTAGCAGCAACGCCTGTGCTGAGCCAGCCCGGCCTTGGCGCTTCGATGCAGTTGCGGCTGCGGCCTGCAGCGCTTGCAGAGCGGGGCTTGCTGCCGCCTGAATTGCCCAAGCCCGTCCAGTTGGCTAGCCAGCTCAGCCTGACGGCAGTGCCAGCTGCTCCTGGTTCAGCCCTCAGCCAGCTGACGGGGCGGCTTCAGCTGCAATCTCGGTAGGGGCCTCTGTGGCTTCCTGTTGCTGCCGCTCGCGTTTACGGCGTTCAGCCGCAACGGTTTCCGCCATTAGCTCAACGGCCTGGGCCATTTTCTCGAGGTTGGTGGCGTAGAGGCTCAGGTCCTTGTCGAGTCGCTCGCGCAGCAAGCCCATGGCGCCGCCCAGATCGTGGGCATAGCTGCGTAGGGCGGAGGCATCCAAGGCATCTGCGCCTTGGGCCTGCTCAAGCAGGCTCAGCAGGCCTACGGCCATCAAACGGGAATAGTGGAAATCGGGGCGGCGGATGCCAGCAAGAGCTGTCGCAAGAGGTTCGGGTGCGCCCGAGCCCTCCTGTTCGATCCACTGCTTCACCTGCTCGACGCTGTGGCTGCCCATGGCAGCCATGGCGCTGTCTCGCTGCTGGCGCAACTGGTCGGCATCGAAGCCGGAAGCGCTGCAAAGGGCTTGGAGCAGGGGTAGGCGCTGGCCCTCAGGGCGATAGCCCCTGGCAAAACTGTCGAACACCTGGATCAGACCGCAGGCAAACAGGGCATCACTGCGAAAGCCGGTTTGACGGCTGAGCAGGTGCAGTTCCACAAGCAGCTCATCCACCATGCGGCGATAGAGCGGTGCGATCACGTGGGGGAAGGCGCGGTGAAACTCCCGCTTGCTGTCGGCAACGGTGAGGGCTGCACTCACGCTGGATTAGGCCAAGGTTGATCGACCTTAGCGGCCCAGGCTCAGTAGGATCGGAACCACTTGCGAATTCAGCTCCATGATCCCGATCGTGATTGAAGAGTCGGGCCGGGGTGAACGCGCATTTGACATCTATTCCCGGCTTCTGCGGGAGCGCATCATCTTTTTGGGTGAACCGGTCACTGCTGAGTCGGCCAACAGGGTTGTGGCCCAGTTGCTCTTTCTAGAGGCGGAAGATCCCGAGAAGGATATTTTCATGTACATCAATTCACCTGGCGGATCGGTATACGACGGTCTGGGAATTTTTGACACCATGCAGCACATCAAGCCAGATGTGCAGACCGTCTGCGTTGGTCTGGCCGCTTCGATGGGTGCCTTCCTGCTTTGTGCTGGCACCAAGGGTAAGCGCAGCAGCCTCACCCATTCGCGGATCATGATCCACCAGCCCTTGGGCGGCGCCCGCGGCCAGGCCAGCGATATCCGCATTCAGGCCAATGAAATCCTCTACTTGAAGCAGAAGCTCAATCAGGAGCTCAGCGATCGCACGGGCCAATCCCTGCCCCGCATCGAGGAAGACACCGATCGCGACTTTTTCATGTCACCCGCGGAGGCTGTTGAGTACGGCTTGATCGACAAGGTGATCGAAAAGAGACCCGTGCGTCCCGTTTGAGGGACTGAATAGCATTTCCAGTCTAGATCTGATTAAAAGTTTTTTTGAAAGAGTTTTTAAAAAGGGTTTTTTTAGGGTGTTTATTTAAAATGAGTAGCGCAAACTCAGCTGCACCCCATGGGCTTGCAGGGCTGCCTGGGTTCCGCCGATAGGGATCTTGGTGCCTGCTGGCAGCGTCGGTCGCGACAAGCCAGCCTGACCACTGCTGGTGCGCACATCCCCAAGGTCGCTAAAGCGATAGGCCAGGTCGAGATCTAGCCGCTTATTAAGGGGAATGCTGATGCCTGCGGTGAGTAGGTAGGCCAGATCGCTGGAGCTGCCATCGGGCGTGACAGTGGCAGCATTTGCAGCGATGCCAGGGAAGCGATAGGTAACGGAGCTAAGGCTGTTGCGGGCGACGCCCAGGCCGGCGCCAAGGAAAGGGCGAATCCGCCCCACTTTGGGCAGATCCACATAGGCAACCCCAAATCCGGCCACGGAGGAGGCTGAGCCAGTCACAGGTTGGTTGGCTCCGGCAAGCCCTAGGAAGTTGCTTTGGCCGCTGAATTCCAGCTCTGGCCGCCAGCTGAGCAGGGCTTCGGCCCGCAACCAGCTGTTGAAGCGATATCCCGCCGCCGCATCGATCACTGCTGCCGGCTCGAAGCTGCCTGAAGCTCCAAGGGCTTGGCCGTTATTGCCAGTGCCGCACCCAAATAGGGCAGGGGGCTGCAGGCTGGCACAGTTGTTGTCACTGAAACCATTGGCCTTTGGCCAATCGCTGCCTGCCCCCAGGCGCAGATAGGGGCCGGGAGCCAGCGGTGGGTTGGCGAGCTTTACATCAATATCAGCCATGCCAGGCACTCGGATCGGGCAGAGCTTGCCAGGCGTCAATTTCCAAGGCGTAGGCCGCATGACGCTGGATCGCGTCATCCATGAACAGGGCTGCCCTGATGGGAATGTCTGGGCCCGTGAAGGAATGCATGGCTATGCCGGCAGTGATGGTCCTTAGAGCTGCCAATTGCAAGTCGTATCGCGCCTCTTCAAGCGAGTAATCGCAAACTCCAAGCTTGAGTAGTTCTTGGTGCCACGCCAGCAGCAGGTCTTCATGACGTCCAAGCCGCTGAGCCTGGGGCGTGCTGCCGCCAATTAAAAAGGCGATATCAATAGCGGCTGAACTACGGCTGGCCCAGGACCAATCAATTATCACCGACTCCGGATCTTCCAGCGTATGGCCGAATAGCAAATTGTCGGCGCGCAGATCACCATGGACGAGGGTCCAAGGCCTGTCATTGAGAGCCTGATCAATGTCAGAGCTTTGCTCCAGTACGGCGCGATATAACCGGCAAACATCCGTGCCGAAGCGGACGCCGTAGGTGGCAAAGAAATCATCAACTATTTCGGCTTTGGGGTCTGCAAACCAGAAGCCATGGTTTGGCAACCAGCTGTGCTGGTTCAAGGAAGGATCAAGCCAGAATTCGGCGTGGATAGCAGCCATGCGCTGGATCGTGGCCAACGTTTCCTGGTAGCTCAGCCCGATGACTTGATCGCCTGAACGTAGGTGGGTCAGATCCTCGATCAGCAACCAAAAAGGTTCAGAGGAATTGGTTGCAAAGACTGAGGGTTTGTGATTCTCTATTCTTGGAGTGCAGTGAGTGTAAACACCCACCTCACGACCAAAGGCGTTATTCAGCCGGCTGAACTCATTGAAGTCCTTATTGGAGGTTTCACTTTTGAGAATTACGCTTGCTGGCCCTTTTTCCGGTGGATCACAGCTCAGCTCTAGTCGCCAAGTGGTCGATTGAAATCCCCTGGCCTCCCCCAGCAGCTTCGCTTCCAGGCTTTTGACGTTGGTGCCGAGAGCCTCGCCGATCCACTGCGGTTCGGGCTGCTTTACCAGCATTTCTGTGGGATCGATGGCCGCCATACCAAGAAGTCCAATTGGGTGCGTGGCTATGAACCTTAGTTGGGTTAGGGCCGCTTCCCTTTAGTGCTGGCCTGCGAATCATGGCTGGCATATAGGTCATCTTCAGTAGCTTCGAACACGGGTTGGTTGACGGATGGGACCAGCGCGGCCAAGTTGGGGCGCACTTCAGAACTGCCCTATGTACGCCACCCTGCGCGAATACGAGGGAATTAAGGATCCAGCTCAGGCCACCCAGCCTTTGCTTGATGGGCTGCTAGCTGAAATGCAAGCACTGCCAGGTTTTATTGCCTACTACTTCGTGGACGTGGGTGACGCCGGTGACCGGATGATCTCCCTAAGCGTGTTTGAGAGCAGTGAGGCAGCTGAGGAGTCGAATCGCGTGGCAGCCGGCTGGGTGGCTCGCTGGCTAGCTGAGCAACCACAAACAGCACCCACGGCGAGTCGCGTGGATGCCGGTCCTGTTATGGCTAGCGCCACTGCTTGATCAGCCGGCCAGCAGGGGCGAGAAGCGCTCCTTTTCTGGAATTGCCGTGAATTCGGCCACGATGGCGCGGAATTCTTCGCCATCGAGGCTCTCTTTCTCGATCAGTAGCTCAACTACCCGATCCATGCAGGCGCGGTGCTCTGCCACCAACTTGACGGTGTCTGCGTAGCAGCTGTGCACCATCTGGCGCACGGCGTCATCGATCTTGCTGGCAAGGCGATCGGAGCCATCACTGCGGGTCATTAGGTCGCGGCCCAAGAAAACCTCTTGGTTGCCAGCCTCAAAGGAGACCTGGCCAAGATCGCTCATGCCAAACCGGGTGACCATTTGGCGGGCAATTGAGGCGACCTGCTGGATGTCACCACCGGCACCGGTTGTGACCTCTGCGTGGCCGAAGACCACATCCTCGGCAGCCCGGCCGCCGAGGGCACCCATGATGCGAGCACGGAGCTGGGCCCGGCTCACCAACATCTGCTCCTCGTCTGGAGAGAACCAGGTAAGACCCTGGGCCTGACCCCGTGGGATCAGGGTGACCTTCTGAACAGGGTCATGGGCCTGAACCAGGGTTCCCACCAGGGCATGGCCCACTTCGTGATACGCGATCAGTCGCTTGCTGCGGCCATCGGTGAGGGGCTTGCCCTCCATGCCTGCAATGATCCGGTCAACGGCATCATCAATTTCGGCAAGTGAGGTTGCCTCCTTGCGGCGTCTGGCTGTGAGGATTGCTGCTTCGTTGAGCAGGTTGGCAAGATCGGCGCCTGAGAAGCCGGGGGTACGGCGTGCAATCACTTCGAGGCTCACATCGTCGGCCAGCTTTTTATCGCGGCTGTGCACCTTGAGCACAGACAGCCTTCCTTTGATGTCTGGCACATCTACTTGAACCTGTCGATCGAAGCGACCTGGGCGCAGCAGGGCTGAATCGAGCACGTCGGCTCGGTTTGTTGCAGCAATGATGATGATGCCGCTGTTGCCTTCAAAGCCGTCCATCTCGGTGAGCAGCTGGTTGAGGGTTTGCTCCCTCTCGTCGTTACCGCCGCCGACACCGGCACCACGCTGACGTCCAACCGCATCGATCTCGTCGATGAAGATCAAACAAGGGCTGTTTTCTTTAGCCCGCTTGAACAGGTCGCGAACCCGGCTGGCACCCACCCCAACAAACATTTCAACGAATTCAGAACCTGAAAGCGAGAAAAAGGGGACTCCAGCTTCGCCAGCAATTGCCTTGGCAAGCAGGGTTTTGCCGGTACCGGGAGGTCCTACCAGCAGCACGCCTTTGGGGATCTTGGCGCCAACTGAAGTGAAGCGCTCGGGGGTTTTTAGGAAGGTGACAACTTCCTGGAGGTCCTGCTTGGCTTCTTCAACACCAGCCACGTCGTCAAATTTGACGCCAGTTTCAGCTTCCATAGCGAAGCGGGCTTTTGTTTTGCCGAATTGCATCGCCTGACCGGGGCCCCCGGGCATGCCGTTGCCGCGGCGAGAAAGGAAGATCAGCGAACCGATCAGCAGCAATGGGAAGAGCAGATTGCCGAGCAATCCAAGAGCTGGTGGAGCGGTTTTGGGTGGATGAATATCGAAGCTGATGCCCTGCTCTTTGAGCTTGTTGACCAGCTCTGGAGCAACGCCGGGCAGGTCTACGCGCAGACGCTGCACCCGATTGTCGAGGTCAGGATCCACAGCCTCGATAACTGCACTGCGACCGCCGTCGAAGATGTCGACAGCTGTTACGCGGCCCGCATCGACGTAATCGAGGAAGCGGCCATAGCTCATTCTGGCTATTGCCGCATTGCGGGGAGCAACCGTGGCGCCTTCTGGTTTGAAACGGGCCGTGCCGCCGTTACCAAGCAGCTGCCATCCGAGGAATGCGACCACTGCAAGGGGCAGTAGCCAGAGGGCAATCAGACGCCAGCGCTGGTTCATAGCTGAGACACTTTGTTGACAAGTGTAACGGCGCCAGGGCCCCTCCCCGAGCCCAGCATCAGCTGGCCGTTGCCCAAGGCAGCTCGCCATCCGGCAGACCGGGGAGGTAGCCGCGCGAACTGGGCAGCGCTTCGAGTTGGGTCGGTTGGGCTGATTGAGCTGGTTGGCACGCTGCCTCGTTGAGTAGATCGCCTGCGTTAACGGTCTCCACCAATTCGGGGCCACCGAGGCCGTGGGTCCAGATCTTCACCACGCTGCTTGGTGGGCACTGGAAGCTGAGAAGCTCGAATGGAAACACCACTCGTTCGAGGAAGAACTCCTCGGGACCGATGCAGCGCAGGATCACCATCCGATCGCTGGTATTGCGGTAACTGCACGCCATGTGGGCCACGTCTGAATCCCGATTTCTCCACCCATAAAGCCACTGGCTTGAGTGCGGGTTTAGTGACGGAGGCCACTGTTTTTGGTTTTTAATGGTTTTTTCTGGTTTCGCCCTGTCGCGCTGCCGGCTCTCCAGAGCGTTTCAAAGGCTGCGCAAGGCAACGATTGGGTCGAGGCGCGCAGCCCGGCGGGCGGGCACTACGCCGAAGAAAAGGCCAATCGAACCGGACAGCCCCACCGTGACCAGCACCGTGGCCGCACCAATCGATGCCGGTAGGGGTGTCAGAGCGCCGACCACAGCCACCGTGCCAAGGCCCACCGCGCTGCCGATGACACCGCCGAGGCTGGCGAGCACCAGCGACTCCACCAGAAACTGCAGCAACACATCGCCACTGCGGGCCCCGAGGGCTTTGCGCAGGCCAATCTCCTCGGTGCGCTCACTCACCGACACCAACATGATGTTCATGATGCCGATGCCGCCTACCAGCAGCGAGACGGCACCAATGGCAGCCAGCATCAAGGTGAGGCCACCAGTGATTGTGCTCACAATCGTGAGGGCATCCTTCTGGGAGCGCACAGCAAAATCGTCTTCCCGCAGGATCCGGTGCCGCTGGCGCAGCAGGTTGGTGATTTGAAAGCTCGCGGCCCCCGTGCTCTGCTCGTCGCGGGCTTCGACGCTGATGAAATTAAGGCTGACCCCGTAGGTGGGGTCGCGTCCTGAAAGCTTGCTCACCATGGTGCTGAGGGGCACGTAGGCGTTCTCGTCTTGGTTTTGACCAAACACGGCTCCCTTGGGTTCAAGAACGCCGATCACTTCGAACAGCTGGTTGCGAATACGTAGCTGGCGCCCCACAGGCGCCTTGCCTGGAAACATCTTTGCGCCCAGGTCGGGCCCCACCACGGTGACATTGCGAGCGCCGTTGAGATCGCTGGCTGTGAAGAAGCGCCCCTGGGCAATCTCAAATTGACGTACCGGAAGAAACTCCGGTGTAACCCCGAAAATTGAAGTAGAGCTGCTCAGTCCGCCCGCCTGAACCACCTCGCTCAAGGTGATTTGGGGGGCTACCCGCTTGACGCTGGGTACCTGCTCGCCGATGGCAAGCGCATCTTCGAGCACGAGGTTTTTTGGGAAGTCAATGCCTTGGCGCCGGGTGTCGTTGTTGCCAGGCACTACAAACAGCACGTTGGCGCCGAGATTGCTTAGCTGCCCTTCGGCCAGGTTCTGGGCGCCTCGCCCCACCCCCACCAAGGTGATCACGGAGGCATTGCCGATGACGATGCCGAGCATGGTCAGCAAACTGCGCAACCGATTGGAGCGCAGGGTGCTCAGGGCCATGCCCACGGTTTCCCGCATGGGGAGCTTGGTTGGCATGGCTGCGGTGGCGGCGGCTGGCCTTAAACGATGGCGGGTCTGTCGTCGGCGTCGTGGCTGCGGGCGCCGCGATGCACCTCGCCGCGCTGGAGATCCAGGGTCACAATTTCCCCCTGACGCAGGTTGGCGATCGCGTTACAGACCCCGACAATTGTTGGTACGCCAGTGCGTTCGGCGATCAAGGCGGCATGGCTTTCGAGCCCACCGGCTTCTGTAATTACCCCTTTGGCTTTGCGAATCGCCTCGACGTAATCGGCGCTGGTTTCATGCACCACCAGGATTTCGCCAGATTGGATTGCCGCCGCTGCCTCTGGACTGTCAACCAGACGCACTCGACCGCTCACGGATCCAGTGCCGACGCCGGTTCCCCTAGAGAGCACGGCGGAGACGATGCCCACCTTGATGAAGTCGGTGGAGCCGCTGATACCCGAGAGGGTGCCGGCTGTTTGAACGACTAGGTCGCCATCACGTAGAAAACCCAGCTCGCGTGCCATGCCCATGGCCAGGCTGAAGGTGCTGGTGGAGGAGGCCTGCTCTTCCACTACCAAGGGGTTGACGCCCCAGCAAAGCTGCAGCTGCCGGGCCACATTCACCTCGCTGGTTATCGCCAGAATTGGGGTACTGGGACGGAACTTGCTGACATTGCGAGCAGTTGAGCCCCCCTTGGTGAGCGGCAAAATTGCGGCCGCATTGAGCTGTCGAGCAATGCTGCTCACCGCCTGGCAGATGGCATTGGGGATGGTGGTTGCCATGTGGCTATCGAGCACCCGCTGGGGGTAATCCCGCTCGATGCGCCGGGCGATTATGGCCATGGTGGCCACCGCTTCTACGGGGAAATCGCCCACAGCGCTCTCATTAGAGAGCATCACGGCATCAGTGCCGTCGAGGATGGCGTTGGCTACGTCGCTCACCTCGGCCCGGGTGGGCCTGGGGCAGCTCACCATTGAGTCGAGCATCTGGGTGGCCGTGATCACCGGGATGCCGAGACTGTTGGCCTTGCGAATCAGCTCCTTCTGCAACAGGGGAACTTCTTCTGCGGGCATCTCAACGCCCAGGTCGCCACGAGCCACCATCACCCCGTCGCAGAGGGGCAGGATGTCATCGATCTGATCAATGGCCTCAAACTTTTCGATCTTGGCCACCACAGGTGTGTTGTGGCCGTGGCTGCGGATCAGCTCGCGGATCTCGCGCATGTCCGAGGGGTTGCGCACAAAGCTCAGGGCTACCCAATCAACCCCCTGCTTCAGCCCAAAGGCCAGATCAATGCGGTCTTTCTCGGTGAGGGCACGGATAGAGAGCTGCACATCAGGGAAATTGACCCCCTTGTTGTTAGAGAGCACTCCACCAACGGTGACGCTGCAAAACAGGGTCTGCTGGGGCTTGTCGACGCTGTCGACCACCATCTCTACCCGGCCGTCATCAAGCAGGATGCGACTGCCTGGAACCACCTCATCGGCTAAGCCTGCGTAGGTGACGGTGGCAATCTTCTGATTGCAGGCCACATCCCTAGATGTGAGGGTGAACTGATCGCCCTTGGCCAGGGTGATCGGCCCATCGGCAAAGCGTCCCAAACGAATTTTGGGACCCTGCAGGTCTTGAAGGATGCCGAGCTCAATGCCCAGCTCCGTTGACACCTGGCGAATCGTGGCGATGCGAGCCGCATGCTCGCTGTGGTCGCCGTGAGAAAAATTGAGACGGAAAGTAGTGGCGCCGGCGGCCACCAACTCGCGCAGACGTTCGGCGGATTCCGTGGCAGGCCCGATCGTGGCCACGATCTTGGTGCGACGCATGAGATCGGGCTGGGGCATATAAACGCCAACAGACGACTGGAAACTACCATCCAGGCCTGCAATGGGCAGCCATAGGTGGATTTTCAGTTGTACCAAGAGCGTTGCCGCGCCACGGCCCGCTACCCAGATGTCGGCGCCAACCCCATCTATCCCACCTTGGGGCTGTGCGGTGAGGCTGGCGAGGTGGCCGACAAGGTCAAAAAGGTGCTGCGCGACCGGCAGGGCAGCTTCTCGCCTGAGGTGATTGCAGACCTGCAGCTCGAGCTTGGTGATGTGCTCTGGTACGTGGCCCAGCTCGCTTCTGAACTTGGCCTGGAGCTAGAGCAAATTGCCCAGACCAACCTCGACAAACTGGCCAGCCGCGCCGCCCGTAACGTGATTGGAGGCAGTGGTGACAGGCGGTGAGCAAGCAAGGTAATGAGCTTGGGCCATGGCATGGGCTCGCCAAGTGGCTGGGGCGGCTGCTCGGCCTCCTAGTCATTGGTGCGCTGCTGCTGCCAGCCCCTGCCTGGGCAGCAGATCTGCAGGTATCTGAGCTGAGCATCGAGCCCTGCCCCGCCGAGGACATCGGTGCCCAGCCGGAATTGCGGCGTCCCGCTGGCGCCAGCTGCTACGCCCTGCGCGGCAGCGTGGTGAATCCCACCCGCAAGCCCGTAGTTGACACCGACGTCTTTGCCCTGATCGTTGATTCAAGTGGCGAGCCGGTGCTGCAAAACCGCACCCGGGTGGGTTCGATCGGTGATGTGCCCCCTGGCACCTCTGCCTTTGCCCTGCGCCTATCGGTGCCGGCTGGCACCCCTGGACCGCTGAGCTTCCGCAATGTCAAGGCAAGGGGTTTCAGTGCTCCAGTGCGCAGCCGCGCTGGCGTCGATGACGAGCTGCTGCCTCTTGAACAGGCGTTAGCTGATCAGTAACCAGCTCCCAGCACCGAAACGCTGGCGCCTTCGAGCAGGCTCTGCACCAGTTGCAGGGCAATGAAGGCCACGATCGCCGAAAGGTCTAAGCCGCCTAGGGGCGGAATCAGGCCGCGGAAGGCGTTCAGGTAGGGATCGGTGATCGAGCTCACCGTCGAAAGCACGGGGTTGCCCCAGTCGAGATTGGGAAACCAGCTCAGCAACACCCGAACCAGCAACACCAGGGTGTAGATGCTGAGGGTCTGGGCCAGAACCTGCAGCAGGAAACTCAGGGCGTCCATGGAATTTTGTTAGTGGGCCAACTCTAGGCAGCTTGCTTCCAGAGGTCAGCCTCAGCCTTGATGGCAAAGGTGCGGTGGAACTTCTCGCTGAGGGTGAGCCAGTATGAGCGGCCCTCGCTTTGGCGCTTGCGCTCGATGAAATTTTGGGCCAGTAGCTCCTTGATGTGGTCGTAGGCGCCGGAGCCGCGCAACTCGACTAGATCCGATTGCAAGATCCGCTTTTTGAGGGCAATCGTGGCCAGGGTGCGCAGGGCGGCAGTGGATAGGTCCACAGGCAGGAGGTTTTGAACCAAGTCGCCCAGCCCATCGCGCAGCTGCAGGCTGTATCGGTTGCCCTCCTGGCGCACTTCAAGGGCCGTATCCCGGTGGGCGTAGTCGGTGATCAAGGTGATCAAGCCAAGCTCCGCTTCCTCTCGGCTAACCGCAGCGATCTCAGCAAGCTCTGCCAGGCTGAGGGGCCGACCTTTCAAGTAGAGGATCGCCTCCATCCGGGCGGGCAGGGATAGGCCCTGAATCAGCCCCTTGCTTTGCATGGCTGCAGGTTACCGCAGCTTTTTGGGCTCATGCCAGGGCTGGCAGGGGCGCGGAGCTGGGCCCCAAAAACAGCTTGTAGGCGGGGTTGGCCGATTCGTCCCAGTGCTGATAGCCCAGGCCATCGAGGAACTCCTGCCAGGCGGGTCTGTCAGCGCGAGGCACCTGCACCCCCACCACGATCCGCCCCACATCGGCGCCGTGGTTGCGGTAGTGAAAGATGCTGATGTTCCAATTGGCGTGTAGGGCGTCTACGAACGCCATCAGGGCGCCTGGTTTTTCGGGGAACTCGAAGCGATAGAGCAGCTCTTCGCCCTGCTCAAGCGCCGGGCCAGCGCTGGCGGGCAGGCGGCCGCCCACCATGTGGCGCAGGTGCAGCTTGGCCAGCTCGTTGTTGGAGAGGTCGAGGCAGGGGAAGCCTGCGTTTTGCACGTCGTTGATCAGTTGCTGCTCGTCGGCCGTGCCACTGGTCTGCACCCCCACAAAAATGTGAGCAACCCTGGGATCGGCCAGCCGGTAGCTGAACTCGCTGAGGCTGCGCTGGCCCAGCACGCCACAGAAGCGCCGCAGGCTGCCGGTCTGCTCGGGGATCTCCACCGCCAGCATCGCTTCGCGGTCTTCGCCGATCTCAGTGCGCTCGGCCACGAAGCGCAGCCGGTCAAAGTTCATGTTGGCGCCGCAGGCAACCGCTACCAAGGTTTGGCCGTGTAAGCCCTGTTGCACCACATCGCGCTTCATGCCTGCTATTGCCAAGGCTCCGGCTGGCTCCAGGATCGAGCGGGTGTCTTCGAACACGTCCTTGATGGCTGCGCAGATGGCGTCGGTGTCGACTGTCACCATGCGATCCACCGTTTGTTTCGCCAATTCAAAAGTGAGCTCACCGACGCGGCGCACCGCCACGCCATCGGCGAAAAGGCCCACCTGCTCAAGCTGCACCCGCTCCCCGGCGGCTAGGGAGCGGGTCATGGCATCAGCGTCCACCGGCTCAACGCCAACGATCTGAACTTGGGGCCAGAGGGTTTTGACGTAGGCGCCGATGCCGGCGATTAAGCCGCCACCGCCTACGGCCACATAAATGACGTCAGGCGGAGAGGAGCACTGGCGCAGGATCTCCAATCCGATCGTGCCTTGACCGGCGATCACATCGGGATCGTCAAAGGGATGGATGAAGCTGAGCCCCCGCTCAAGGCCTAGCCGCGTGGCTTCCGTGCAGGCGGCGTCGTAGTTGTCGCCGTGCAGCACCACCTCAGCGCCCCGGGCTGCCACCGCTTTCACCTTCATCTCCGGTGTGGTGACAGGCATCACAATCACGGCCCTGCAGCCCAACTTCTGGGCGGCTAGCGCCACTCCCTGGGCATGGTTGCCGGCGCTGGCGGCGATCACGCCCCGCTCCAGCTCGGCAGGCGAGAGGCCAGCCATTTTGTTGTAGGCGCCGCGCAGCTTGAAGCTGAACACGGGTTGCAGATCCTCGCGCTTCAGCAGCACTCGGTTGTGTAGGCGCGCCGAGAGATTCGGCGCTGGATCCAGTGGCGACTCAATGGCCACGTCGTAGACCCGCGCCCGCAGGATCCGTTGCAGATAGCTCTCAGGGGCCTCGCTCATCGCACCAGTGTCGCAATTCGGACCCCTGGGCGGAAGCTAAGGCCTAGATTGCACCTCACCTCCAGGGTTGTGCATGCATCTCAGCGAGCTGAGTCACCCGAATCAGCTGCACGGCCTCAGCACGGCAGAGCTTGAAGCCATTGCCCGCCAGATTCGTGAGCGCCATCTGGAGGTGGTGAGCACCAGCGGCGGGCACCTGGGTCCAGGGCTGGGAGTGGTGGAGCTCACCCTCGCCCTTTATCAAACCCTCGATCTCGACCACGACAAAGTGGTGTGGGACGTGGGTCACCAGGCCTACCCCCACAAGTTGATAACTGGCCGCTACAAGGATTTCGACAGCCTGCGCCAGAAGAACGGGGTAGCTGGCTACCTCAAGCGCAGCGAGAGCCGCTTTGACCATTTCGGTGCCGGCCATGCCAGCACCTCGATCTCGGCGGCCCTAGGCATGGCCCTGGCCCGCGATCGCCGCGGTGAAGAATTCAAATGTGTAGCGGTGATCGGCGATGGCGCCCTCACCGGTGGCATGGCGCTAGAGGCGATCAACCACGCCGGCCACCTGCCGAAAACCAATCTGGTCGTGGTGCTGAACGACAACGACATGTCGATCAGCCCGCCGGTGGGGGCCCTTTCCACCTACCTCAACCGCATGCGGCTGAGCCCACCCCTGCAGTTTCTGCAGGGCAATGCCGAGGAGGCGATCAAGCACCTGCCCTTCCTGCACGGCGAGCTGCCCAACGAGCTCAAGACGCTCAAAGAGAGCATGAAGCGTTTGGCGGTGCCCAAGGTGGGTGCGGTGTTTGAGGAGCTGGGCTTCACTTACATCGGCCCAATCGATGGCCACGACATCGCCGGCATGGTGCGCACCTTTGAGCAGGCCCACCGCACCGAGGGGCCTGTGCTGGTGCATGTGGCCACCACCAAGGGCAAGGGCTACGCCTACGCCGAAGCCGATCAGGTGGGCTACCACGCCCAGAGCGCCTTTGATCTGGCCACTGGCAAGGCCTATCCCTCCAGTAAGCCGAAGCCACCCAGCTACAGCAAGGTGTTTGGCCAGACGCTGGTGAAGCTCTGCGAACAGGACCCCACCGTGGTGGGTATTACCGCTGCCATGGCCACCGGCACCGGCCTGGATCTGCTGGAGAAGGCTTTCCCGGCCCAGTATTTCGATGTGGGCATCGCCGAGCAGCACGCCGTCACCATGGCGGCTGGTATGGCCTGCGAGGGCCTCAAGCCCGTGGTGGCTGTTTACAGCACCTTCCTGCAGCGCGCCTACGACCAGTTGATTCATGACGTCGGCATTCAGAACCTGCCCGTCACCTTCGTGCTCGACCGGGCCGGCATCGTTGGCGCCGATGGCCCTACCCATCAGGGGCAATACGACATCAGCTACTTCCGCGCTGTCCCCAATTTCACGGTGATGGCGCCCAAGGATGAAGCTGAGCTGCAGCGCATGCTGGTGACCTCAATTCACCACAGTGGTCCCTGCGCCCTGCGCATTCCCCGCGGCGAAGGCGAGGGGGTTCCTTTGGCTGAAGAAGGTTTTGAACCCTTAGAGATCGGCCGGGGCGAGCTGCTCACCGACGGCGACGACCTGCTGATCGTGGCCTACGGCGCCATGGTGGCCCCGGCGATGGCTACGGCCGGACTGCTGCAGGAAAAGGGCATCCGCGCTGCGGTGATTAATGCCCGCTTCCTGCGGCCCCTGGATGAGGCCCTGATCCTTCCGCTGGCAAAGCGCATCGGCAAGGTGGTGACCATGGAAGAAGGCTCCTTGGCGGGTGGCTTCGGTGCCGCCGTGGTGGAAACCCTCAGCGACCACGACGTCCTGGTGCCCGTGTTGCGCATCGGCATCCCCGACGTGCTCGTGGACCATGCCAGCCCGGAGCAGAGCAAGCAGAGCCTGGGCCTCACCCCGCCCCAGATGGCGGAGCGGATCATCACCCGTTTTGGTGCTCCTCTTCAGAGCAGTATCCCTGCTCCGGCTGCGCCCGTTGCTGTCTGAACCGGAGCCCTACGACTGTGATGTGCTTGTGGTGGGTGCTGGCCCTTCGGGTGCTGAGCTAGCCCGCCTACTTGCCCAGGCTGGAGTTGATGTGCTGCTGGTTGATCGGCTTAAGCATTTGGGTCAAGCGGCTTTCAGTAGTGCGGCCCTGCCGCTTGAGACCCTCGATCGCTTTGGCATACCCGCTCACGTTGTGGCGGCGCGCTGGAGTGGCTGGCAGCTGGTGGGACCAGGCGAGCAGCGGCGGCTGTGGAGCGCAGAGCAACCCCTCGGCGCCGTGCTCGAGTTTGGCGCTCTGCGCCAGTGGCTAGCTGACCAGGCCCAGGCCTGGGGCGCCCGCCTGCAGCTCGGCGTCACGGCCATTGGCTGGCATCAAGATGGCCCTGGCGTGTGCACCGTGGTGCGCGATGGCGCTGCTGGTCGCCGCCTGCTGCGCAGCCGCTGGCTGGTGGATGCCAGCGGCGAGGGCCGCGCCCTGATTGGCGAGCAGGCAACGCTGGCCGATCCGTTGGTGGCCGGCCTGGGGGTGGAGTGGTTGCTGCAGGTGGATCCCGAGCAGCAGCGGCCCTGGGCAGACCGGCTCAGCTTCTTCCTTGGCAGCGACTGGGTGCGGCAGGGTTACGGCTGGGTATTTCCGATGGCACCGGGCCAGCTCAAGGTGGGGGTGTGTCGCTTGGCCGATCCCAGCCGTGCCCAGCCAGCGCTGGCTCTAGAGCTGGGCGCCCTGGTGCAGCGCTGCGGCCTAGGCCAAGCCGAGGTGCTCGATCGCCATGGGGGACGCATTCGCAGCACGTTGCGGCGCCATGAACCACACCGGCTGGGCAGGCTGATCGGCCTAGGTGACGCGGTGAGCACGGCCAACCTGCTGGGTGGTGAGGGCATCCGCCACGCCCTAGCCAGTGCCCGCGTGCTGGCACCGCTGCTGCTGAAGGCCCTGGCCAAGCCAGCAGGCTCTGCCGGCCTAGATCAATACCCGAGCCTGTTAAGGCGGGAGCTGGGCTGGCGCTGGAGCCTGAGTGGCCGCCTAGCTAGGCGCACCTGGCTAGGACTGGCTGATGCCAGGGCCGATGCTCGCCTGGAGCGCCTGCTGGCTGGCTTGCAAACCCGGCGGGCGGAGGATCTCTCCGCCCTGTTGTTTGACTACCGCTTTGAGCGTTACGGGCTTAAAGCGCTGCCCTACTTACTGGGTTGGCGTTGAGCCCTGAGGGTGGCGCTCAGCCCTGAGGGTGGGTCTCAGCCCTGAGGTTGAAAGCCAGGTTTTCACACCACGCCGCGGGAGGCCAGGCCAAGGATGGCGCCCATGCCGAGGATGTGGCCGAGGCTCAAGGTGCCGAGCATGGCGCCGTGGCTGAAGCCGCCAAATAGGCCGGCGCTGGGCAGCTTCAGACCAACGTTTTGATGTTGGATCGTGGCCTTGCCTAGGGCGATGGCAATCACGTTGCAGACAATCATCACCAACGCCACCTTGGGTGACCAGGTGATGGTGGCGGGGGCAAGGGCCAGGAGGGGAGCAATCATGGAGCAGGTGCCAACGCCCCATCTTCCGGGCAGCACCGCCCATGGATGATCCGGCTTAAGACTTGTTCATTGCCTGCTGCCGCAGCCGGGTGACTACGCCGTCGCGCTTGAGCCTGCCAAGCGCTTCATTGATCCGGGTTTCCAGGTCTTCGCTGATGCCTGGTGAGAGGGCGAATGCCTGGGATTGGGGGTTGAGGTTGCGCAGTGTCAGCCCGTAGCGCTTGTGGGGCAGTTGCTGCAGCAAAAAGTCGAGCTGGATGTCGTCGGCGAGCACCGCATCCACGGCATCAGCCACCAGCAGGCTGTCGGCGCGGATCACTTGATCCAGCTCTCGCAGCTGAATCGGCGGCTGCAGGCCAGAGTCGTTGAGTCTTTGCAGTAGGTCGTCGCTGACGGTGCCACGCCGCACGGCAACCCGCTGGCCAGCGAGATCGTTGAGGTTGCGGATGTGGCGGCTCGCCAATTCCTGGTTGCCCCGCACGACGTTCAAGGTGACGTAGCTGACCAGCAGCGAGGCAGTGATGATCCGCACCAAGTAGGCAAGGAAGACCAAGGTGTGGCCCCTTGAACTAACTACCACGGTGTTTGTGCCAGGTCCGGTGGCTAGCACCTGAAAGATCAGGGCGAAGGCGCGTCGCGGCCCGATCTCCCAGCTGCTGGGCTTACTGCCGTTGCGCTCCACCTGCCAGACAGCCACGCTCAACAGGCTTATCAGCAGCACGTAGGCCAGCAGCAGCCTGATCAGATCAGGAGCCAGCAGGGCGCGCAGAAGGGAACTGCCGAGCTCCAGCTGGTTGCGTTTGACCATCACCCCCAAGCCCGATTCCTGAAAGGGCAGGCTGAAGCGGTTCTGGCGGATGCGTTCTGGTGAGATGGTGATGCAGCCGATCGCGACGTCTACTTCGTTGCGCTTGGTGGCCGCCAGCAGCTCGGTTGTGTTGTCAGCTGGCACCAGTACATAGGGAATCTGCTCCTGGTCGGCGACCTGTTGCCAAAGTTCCACGGCCATGCCACTCCAGCTGCCCCGCTGGCGGTAGGAGCAGGGCTGGGAGCCATCCGCTACACCGACCCTTAATACGGGTGCAGCCTGGCTGGGCCCAGCAGCCAGGCTGAAGGCGATCGCCAGGAGCCAGAGCATCAGGATCGGGGCGGTTGGGCCGTGATCACGGCGCCGATCCCGCTGAAGCCAAGCACCACCAGCAGGTTGGAGATCGTGAGCAGCGATTCAGCTCCCCCATGCAGGGGATCCACATTGGCCAGCAGCTCGCCGTAGCGCAGCTGGGCCACGATGGCGGCGGCAATCGTGACAGCCACAAAAACCAGGGTGAATTGAAAACCCCGCAGGGCCAGCTTGGGGAACCCCTCAATCCGCCCTGCCCACCAAAGGAAGGCCAGATAGGGGAGTAGCGACAGCACGAACAAAGGCGTGGGGTCGATGCCGGCAAGCCAGCCGAGGGGACCGCTCATGGCGCCGCCTGCCGCTGCTGACGCAGCAGGTTCCAGGCTGCTAGGGCCAGGGCGGCGTTGCCAATGGTGGTGAGGCCCGCTTGAAACACCACCAGGCCCTGCAGGTTTGGGCTGTTGTCAAACAGATGCCAGGTGCAGGCAGCCATGGCGCTCACCAAGGCGGGCAACATTGCCAGGCTCAACCAACGCCAACCGCCCTCCCGGCGCACCACACCGAGGCGCTGCACGGCCACCATCGCTACCACCCACTCGAGCACCGAGGTGACGTGAATCCACCAGGTGGGTAGGGAGAGGGCATGCATGGGGTCAGAGCAGGGGCGTGAGCTTCTCCTCGGAGCGTGACACGTCCTGGATGCGGCGGCGCAGGGTGTCGACCAGTTCGGCAATGGCCGGTGCGTTTCGGTTGTCGTGCAGCACCACCAGGCTCTCTACGTAATGGGAGGGCACGGCAACATCTAGCTCAACCACCGGCAGGGTGGATCGCAAGCTTTTAAGCATCAGGCTGTTGGCGAAGTACACGGCCTCTTTCTGACTTTGTCCAGCGAATGCGTAAGCCTGGTCTGGCTGGAAGTGATGTTGGAAGAATTTGTGAATGAACAGCTTCTGGGCGCGGGGATTAAACGGGAAGGTAGAGATCTGGCAGCACGATCCGATCTCCAGTCGGGTTGGGCTGGAGATATCAACCACACGAGAGTCCGCCAGGGTCACCAGATGGATTGGCGAGCGGTATAGGTCGAAGCAGGTGAAGCGATGGTCGTCGCTGGACGGTCGTTCGGGCAGGGTTGCCAGGCAGGCGTCGACCACCCGCTCCTTCAGCAGGTCCAGACAGTGATGGGGCGACCCCGGCCTATCGCTGGGGTTGATGACCCAGCCGTGCGGCAGCGGCCTCAGCAGGTGGTCGTGACTCCATGCCGGAGCCTGCAGTCGCAGGGGGCGGTTGCGATGGATTCGATTGACTTGGTGTACCTCTCTCTCCATACGCAACAGCAGGGAATTTCCCCTCAGGTGCCACTGGGCGCCTCTGCGTTGCAGCTTGAGGCCGAGGTTGGACTCGGCCTGACGGACCCGCCTGGACACCGTGCTCTGATTGCAGCGAGCCCGATCTCCGGCTAGGGCACCACTCCCAAGCCAGATCAACAGATCCAGAGCTTCCAGTGTCTCAACGGTGACCATCGCGCCTAGCCATCCACCGTGGGCAGTTGTTGATCGCAGCTTCGATGGAGCCAGCGGTGGCATTCGGGGCTAAGGGCACTGCGGCTGACCCGTTCGTAGGCCTCCAGCTGCTCCGGCCGCAGCACCCCCCGCCAACGCCCGTTGGTACCCCGATAGAGGAAAGATTCGGCGCCCCCCTGCCAGAGACGCCCGCCGCAGGGCACATAGGTGGCGCTTTGCCGCCGCATGGCTTTGAAGTCGACGGCGGCACACACCATCTCTAAGCGCTCCGGGTCGGGGTCGAGGCCGAGGAAGCTGGTGATCCGCTGCACCTGAGCCAGGAGATCGGCCTTGAGGTCGTTGTAGTGGAGTAAGAGAATGTTGGGTTGTTGGTGGTGATCCCACCAAGACTGCACGTTGTGAAAGAAGGACCAGTAGGGCCACCCGTCCTGCTCCCAGCTCAGCCAGCCGCGCTGCAGCCAGTCATCAAAGAAGGTGTGCACATCGGCGGGGGGGAGCGGAAAGGTATCTCCCCGTTCGTTGGGCACTTGGTTGACTAGCTGGTGGGCTTCATCACTCCAGTTAAAGTAGTGATTCCAGAGCGACATCGCCACATCCCGTCCATCGCGGGCGATGTATAAAAACGAGCGCTGGTGGTCCCAGGGGAGGGCATCTAGGGGCAGATGGCTCTTGATGAAGCGGCGGTGGCGTTGCTGCTCCAGGGTTTGCTGCAGGGCCTCAAGATCGTGATAATTCGCCTCCAGCCAGGGGGAGAGCTCTGCCAGCGAGGCGGGCAATTCGCCCTCAAACAGCAGATGGGCCACGATCGACTGCAGCCAAGTGGTGCCGCTCTTGTACGGACTGGCGATGATGATGTCGTCCCCGCGCGGCTTGAGCCCATTCCAGCGCTGGCTATCGAAGTGGTGATTGCGGATGCGGCGCGTGCATTGAGGATCAGGGCTCACTAAACCGTAACAGTGCAAAAACTTAGAGCAAGTTAGGTAGGCTGAAAGACTATTTGGGTGCTTTCGAGCGGTCTGTGGTCGCAACCCGCCAGAAGATCTCGGTACCGCCGCGGCGGCTCTTGCTCTGCGGTTACTACGGCGAGCACAACCTCGGGGATGATGCCCTGCTGGAGGTGCTGCTGGGCCAGTTGCCTGCGGGTTGCCAGGCCACGGTCACAGCCCATGACGGTGCCCTGGTGCGGGAGCGCTTTGGGGTTGATACGGTGGCGCGCCGCAGCCTGCCCCTGGTGCTCAAGGCGCTGCGGCACTCTGACGCCTTGGTGCTTGGCGGCGGCAGCCTGCTGCAGGATTCCACCAGTTTCAAGAGCCTGCTTTATTACGCAGCTCTGATTGGGGCCTCCCGCTTGCAGGGCAAGCCTGTGCTGCTTTGGGGCCAGGGGCTGGGACCCCTGCAGCGGCGGCGCAGCCGCTTGCTGGTGGGCCGCCTGCTGCGCTTGGCAACGGCTGTGAGCTGGCGGGATCCGGAGTCGGCGGCTCTGGCCAGGAGCCTGGGGCGCGAGGGACCGGTGGGCAGCGATCCCGTCTGGGCCCTAGAGCCCCAGCCATGGCGAGGTAGGGGCGGCCCCCTAGTGCTTTGCTTTCGCCCCACCCGCCAGTTGCAGGGCTCAGCGTGGAAGCCCTATTTGGCAGCTCTAGATCAGTTGGCCGCCAGCCACGATCGGGAGGTGATCTGGCTGCCTTTTCACGCCAATCAGGACCGGGGCCTACTGGAGCAGCTGCGCAGCGAGCAGCTGCTGCCGCCAGGGCTGGCAGCCCGCAGTCGGGAGGTGCTGGCTGAGCGGCCCCAGGAGGCGATGGCCATATGCAGCGGCGCTGGCTTGGTGGTGGCGATGCGGCTGCACGGCCTGATCCTTGCGGCCCTCTCCGGTGCTCCCTGCGCCGCCCTCAGCTACGACCCCAAGGTGGCTGCCGCCGCCGCCAACCTGGGCTGCCCCTGTCAGAGCCTGGACGCGGCGCCATCGCCAGCAATGCTGGCCAGCTGGGATGGGGCGCTCGACACCCCGCCGCCCGCTTCCCGGTTGCTGGAGCTGCGTCGGCAGAGCGAAGTACACCAGCAAGTATTTGCATGTCTGGACCCACGGGCTGGTTTATGACCTATCGGCTGCTTTAGGGCCCGATCAGCTGGCCTGAAACTGCTGCAAGGCGCTGAGCACTTCGGCGCTGTGGCCGCTGGGACGGACCGCCACCCATGTGGAGCGCAATATGCCTGAGGGGTCGATCAGGAAGGTGTGGCGCTGGGAGAAAGGTGCGATCCAGCTGCCGTAGGCGCGGCTCACAGTGCCAGCTGGATCTGACAGCAAGGGAAAGGCCAGCCCTTCGCTGCTGCAGAAATCGGCGTGGGATTCGGCGTCATCGGCGCTCACCCCCACCACGGCCGCATTGGCGACAGTGAAACTGGCCAGGTCTTTTTGAAAACCGCGGGCTTCGATCGTGCAGCCGCCGGTGAAATCACGGGGATAGAAGTAGAGCACCAACCATTTGCCCTGGAAGTCGGCCAAATTCAACCGGGTAGGCACGGCTTCACCACCGGCTGCTGGCGCAATGCCGGCTAGGTCGAAATCAGGGGCGGATTGGTTGAGAGCGGGCAGGGTGCCTCCCAAAGCAAAAGCCTGTCGGCTAAATGCCAACAGGCTTGCAGCACCCGCTGTTGCGGGCATAAGAGCAGCTAGGCCCTGCAGAACTGCCCGACGCCGCATCGGAGGCTCAGATTTTTGCCAGGTTGACGCCCAGTTCTTTGGCGTAAGCGCCCAAACCCTTCTTCTGAATGGTTTTCAGAGCGCGGGTGGAGACGCGCAACTTGATAAAGCGGTTGCCTTCGGCCCACCAAAGACGGCGCTCCTGCAGATTTACCTGCTGGAGCTTCTTGGTGCGCACGTGGGAGTGCGAGACGGCCATGCCGTTGTTGGCGCGCTTGCCGGTGAGCTGGCAGACCCGGGACATGACCGATTTCCGAAACGACTTGCAGGGACTAAACCCAGATGAACATCCTATCAAAGTGCAGATCCAGCCTGGGCTGGCCCTGCCGCTAGCTACCTGAGGGAGTCAGAGCCCCCTCTGCATCAACTGCCCCATCAGGGTGGAGCTGCGCTGCTGGAAGCCGGCCAGCTCGTTGGGCTCAAGACCGCCCACCGCCAGGCGGGCCAATTCATACACATGGCGGCCAAGATCATCGGCCAGCTGCTGGCTGGGGGAGCTGCCGCCACTGCCACCGGTTGTGATCACCGAACCGGCCGAGAGCTTGAGCAGGCCCTCCACCAGGGGGTGCTTGCGGTTCACCAGCAGCACGTGGTGATCGGGCAGGCCCGGCAGGCGCTGCTCCATCAGGGCGCCCATGTCGTTGATGCGGCGCATCTGCTCCGGCAGCAGGATCAGGGCGGCGGGGGCGTTGTCACCCTTGAGGGCCTGCACCTGGATGGTCACCTTGTCGTTGGCCAGAGCTGCTTTGAATAAATCGCGCAGCTTTTCGGAATTGTCATTGCCGTCTGCGTCGCTGATCTCGCTTTCTTTCTCCTGCAGCGATTCATCCAGCTCGCTGTCCACCCGCTGGAACTTGAGCTCCTCGTGACGGTATTCCAGCCAGGGGATGAACTGCGTGTCGATGAAGGTGTCGGCCAGCAGCACTTCGGCCCCCTGGCTCTTCCATAAAGCAAGGGCCCCAGCCTGGCCGGCCTCATCGGTGCAGTAGAGGATGCGCTTGTCGTTGGCGGCATCCAGGCGGGTGCGGTAGCCAGCCAGGGTGGTGTAGGCCTTGCCGCCTTCGCCGGGGATGGGGTCAATGCTCTCGCCTTCGCCAGGCTCCTGCTCCGTGGGCGACGCACTAGTGCCAAATAGCACCAGATCGGCCACCTGGTCGGCGAACTTTTCATCCTCCATGGCGCCGATCTTGATGAAGGGGGCCAGCGACTCCCAGCTTTCGGCGTAGCGCTTGGGGTCGTCGCGATGTAGCTCCTTGAGCCGGTCGCCCACCTTCTTGGCCACGAAGCCGCCGATCGAGCGCACTCGCCGGTCGGTTTGCAGAGCGGAGCGGCTCACGTTCAGGGGGATGTCGGGCGAATCGATCACGCCGCGCAGGGGCAGCAGGTAGCGGGGCACTACCTCCTTGATTGAATCGCTAACGAACACGTTGTTGCAGTAGAGCTTGATTTCGCCTTTCTCCCAGTCGGCCCGGCCAGTGGATTTGGGGAAAAACAGGATGCCCTGCAGGTTGTAGGGGTAGTCGGTGTTTAGGTGCACCCACAGCAGGGGATCGCCCTGGAAGGGGTAGAGGTAGCGGTAGAGCTCGATGTAGTCGTTGTCGCTGAGATCCCTAGGGCTCTTGCGCCAAGGGGCTTCGCGCTTATTAACGGTTTCGCCTTCCAGCTGCACTTCCACCGGCAGGAAGTCGCAGTAGGTGGTTATTAAGGTGCGGATGCGGGCCGGCTCGATGTATTCGAGCTCTTCCTCCATCAGGTGCAGGATCACGTCGGTGCCGGGCTCGCTGCGCTCGGCCTGCTCCAGGCTGAAGTTGGGGGAGCCATCACAGCTCCAGCGCACCGCCTCAGCGCCAGCGCTGGCCGAGAGGCTCACCAGCTCCACCTGCTTAGCCACCATGAAGCTGGAATAGAAGCCCAGGCCGAAGTGGCCGATGATCGCGTCGTTTTCTTGCTTGTATTTCTCGAGGAAGTCTTCGGCGCTGGAAAAGGCCACCTGGTTGATGTAGCGCTTCACCTCATCGACATTCATGCCGATGCCGTTGTCGGAGATGGTGAGGGTTTTGGCCTCGCGGTCGATACGGATCGAAATCTTGGCTTCAGGCCCTTCGCTGCAGTCGCCAGCCATAGCCGCCATGCGCCGCTTGCTAATGGCATCCACGCCATTGCTCACCAGCTCCCTCAGAAACACCTCATGGCCGCTGTAGACGGCCTTTTTGATGATTGGAAAGATGTTTTCGGTGTGGATCTGAATCTGGCCCTGTTCCAGCACCGTCATGGCAGGCGTTTCGTCGTTGGGCAATCCTTACGGAGCTTGGGCCTTTCGGCTCAATGGCTCTGAGGGAGGGGTCTCCGAACTTCTGGCTTGGCTAAGCCAAGACTTAGCTAAGCCTTGAGTTGACTAAGCGGCGGAGCGCACAACCTGCCTCCTATGGCGCTCAGCCCGCCTGCTGCAGCTCGGGCTTTTCTTCGGGAAGGATGGCCCCCTGCACGGGACACACCTGCAGGCAGATGCCGCAATCGATGCAGGTGTCGAAGTCGATCCAATAAAAGTTTGTGCCCTTGCTGTTGGCGCCTTGGCCGGGGTTGATGCAAGCCACGGGGCAGGCATCGACGCAATCGGCTACGCCCTCGCAGACGTTGGTGACGATCGTGTGAGCCATCTTCGAATTTTAGGAATCGATCCAGAGGGTACGGCCGCAGCCGCGAGCCTGGCTGAGGGTTTCAGCTTCCGCCTGGTTGGCGCAGGCGCCGCTGAGCAGTTCAGCGCAGGTGCCCATCTGGTGCAGGGCCTCCAGCTGATCGAGGGCTGCGGCCAGGTGTTGGGGGTTGCCGTAGGCCACCAGTACCGGCGCAGGGCTCTCTATGGCCGGTGCCACCAGCTCCCGCACCGCTCCCACATCGAAGCCAAAGCCCACTCCCGCAGCCTTGCTTGGCTCTGGGCAAAAGCGACCCACCAGGGCGTCGTAACGACCGCCGCTGGCGATCTCCACCGGCACCTCCTGTCCCTGGCAGACCAGCTTCAGCACAAGGCCGTCATAGAGGGCGAAGTGGGGCTGGAAGCTCGGGTCGAGCTGTAGTTGCACCCCCAGGCGCTCGGCGGCCGGGGCCACCGCTGCCAGGGTCTCGCCCAGCTCCGTTAGCAGGGGTATGGGGCCGAGCCATTGCTCCAGTTCATACAGCACCTTGGCTGGCTCGCCGCGCAGGCGCATCAGGTTGCCCAGTCGCTGCCGATCAGAATCGGGGAGGGCCAGTTGGGCCAGCGCTAGGGGATCGAAGTTGGTGAGGGCGGCGCGGGCCGCTCCCTGCTGCTGCTCGGGCAGCTGGCGCAGCAGGGCGCTGAGCACCCCGTGGTGCCCCACCAGCAGCCGCGGCTGGTGATGGGCCTGCAGTCCAAGAGCTCCGGCGGCGGCAAGCAGCAGCCGCATCAGCTCCACATCGGCGGCGGCTGTTTGGGCCCCGAGCAGCTCCACGCCGCTCTGCAACTGTTCGTGCAGCCGCTGGGAGCCGCCGTCAGCCGTGGAGCTGCGGAAGGTGCTGCCCATGGCCCAGAGCCGCAGGGGGCGGGGCCGCTCGGCCAGGCGGGTGCTGGCGGCGCGGGCGATTGAGGCGGTCAGTTCCGGCCGCAACCCCAGGGGCTCATCACTTGCCAGCCGCACCAGCTCACGGCCGTCGATGCCACCACCAGCCTCCAGGGTGTCGAGCCGCTCAAAGCTGGGCGGCGCCACCTCCTGATAGCCCCAGAGCCGATACACAGCTGCTAGTTGATCGGCGATGCGCCGGTTGCCCTCAACTTCACGGGGGTTGAGATCCCGAACGCCAGCGGCAGGTTGCAGGGCCATTGCGGCGTTGAAGGTGGGATGGGGTGGGCTGATCCTATGGATCGAATCAGGGAGAGTCGAGTTCGGGGGCGCCATAGCTGGCGCCGGCCAGGGGGCGGCAGGAGGCCAGGCCCTCTATCAGGGCTGGTTGCAGGGTCGCTCCAGAGGCCAGGATCCGCCCCGAATCGATCGCAAATGCCGAGCCGTCGTAGGCGCTCACCACTCCGCCGGCTTGCTCCACAAGCACCACTCCGGCGGCCAGATCCCAGGGCGATAGGCCCCGCTCCCAAATGCCATCGAGCTTGCCGGCGGCCACGAAGGCGAGATCCAGGGCCACCGAGCCGCCGCGGCGCACGCCCTGGCTGCGGTGGGTAAACCAGGCGAATTCGGCGTAGTTGTTGTCGAGTCGGCTGCAGCGGTCGTAGGCAAAGCCGGTCACCAGCAGGGCCTGCCCGAGGCTGGGGCAATTACTAACCGCCAACCTGCTGCCATTGCACCAAGAGCCCAGGCCGGGGGCGGCCCAGTAGAGCTGCTCCAGGCCCGGAGCAGCTAGGGCGCCGAGTAGGGGCTGGCCGCGCCAGCACAAGCCCACCGAGGTGCCAAACAGCGGGTAGCTGTGGGCGTAGTTGGTGGTGCCATCGAGGGGATCGACGCACCACTCCAGATCGCCGGGCCTGGGGCGGCGTCCGCTTTCCTCGGCCAGAACGCCAATCTGCGGTGTTTCGGCCTCGAGCAGCGCCAGCACCGCGGCTTCAGCGGCATGGTCTGCCTCGGTGACCAGATCGCCGGAGCGCCCCTTTTCACGGACCTGCTGCAGGCGGCCAAAGTGCTGGCGCAGTTGCTCGCCTCCGGCTTCCGCCGCCCGGCGCGCCACCGCCGTTAGCTGTTCGAGCTCGCCGCTGCTCAGGCCAGACTGTTCGTAGGCTGCGGTGCTGGTTGCTTTCATTCCTCTTCCAAGGGCAGGGCGCTGCGCACCTTGCCGCGGCCAAAGTGCCGGCCAAACTGCAGTTCGTAGACCTCGTCCTCTTCCTGGGTCTCCACCTCCAAGGGGCCGGTGGCCCGGGCCACGCAAAGCAGTCCGTAGCCACGCCCGCGCAGCTCCCGCGAGAGCCCCAGGGACTCGCGCTGGTCGATTTCACCGCTGATCACGCGCACGGCGCAGGCGGTGCAGCAGCCGTTGCGGCAACTAAAAGGCAGGGGATCTCCTTGCTGCTCAAAGCTGCGCAGGATGTATTCCCCTTCGGGAACCTCGTGGCGAATCACCTGGCCGGTTTGGAGCCAGTGAACCGTGATCGGATGGGTGCGAGTCATGCTGCTACATTGCCATCTGGTTGCCCCATTTTGCCCCTGGAGAGGTGGCCGAGTGGTCGAAGGCGCAGCACTGGAAATGCTGTATAGGGGCAACTCTATCGAGGGTTCGAATCCCTCCCTCTCCGTTATAAAGCCGGCCTTGCGGCCGGCTTTTTCATGGCCTCCAGAGATTGAGTGAATCAATCCCTGATCTGCTAAGTTTATTCATTAACAAGAAGCTGTTTTTGATCTAAATATCTAATTCAAGCCTTTATCGTTGCTTGTTAGCCGAATCGGCCGCTCACATAGTCCTGGGTGGCCTGCTGGCCGGGGGCATTGAAGATCCGTTCGGTGTCGTTGAACTCCACCAGGTAACCCACCTTGCCGGTGCCACCTTCCACGGCTTCGGCATTAAAGAAGGCCGTTTGATCAGCCACGCGCACGGCTTGCTGCATGTTGTGGGTCACGATGATGATCGTGTAGCTGCGCTTCAGCTCATGCATAGTTTCTTCGATCTTCAGTGTGGAGATCGGATCAAGTGCTGAGCAGGGCTCGTCCATCAAGATCACCTCCGGTTCGGTGGCGATGGCTCGGGCGATGCAGAGGCGTTGCTGCTGGCCGCCAGACAGGGCAAAACCGCTCTCCCGCAGTTTGTCCTTGCATTCATCCCACACCGCAGCCTTCCGCAGGGAGCGCTCCACCAGCTCATCCATATCGCCCTTGAAGCCGTTGATCCGGGCGCCGAAGGCGATGTTTTCGTAAATTGTTTTGGGGAAGGGATTGGGCTTCTGGAACACCATGCCAATGCGCCTGCGCACCTCCACTGGATCCACCTTGGGGTCGTAGAGATCGTGGCCGTCAAACACAACCCTGCCTTTGAGCTTGCAGCCTGGTATCAGATCGTTCATCCGATTGAGGCCGCGCAACACGGTCGACTTGCCGCACCCAGAAGGGCCAATAAAGGCTGTCACTCGGCCGCGAGGGATGTCCATGAAGACATTTTTCACCGCCTCAAACTTGCCGTAGGAGATGGTGACGTTCTGCAGGGACATGCAGGCATCACCTTTGCTAGAGGCGGCGGATTGGCTGGAGTGGAGGCTGCTGGTCATGGCTCTGAAAGGAATGGGAAAAGGGAAGGACTGGAGGTTTTGGCTTCAGACTTTGGCCATTCGGCTGATCCAGCGGGCCAGCAGGTTGGCGGCCAGGATCATCATCACCAGCACAAATGAAGCGGCCCAGGCAAGTTCGTTTTGGGCCTCATAGGGCATGATCGCGAAATTGAAGATCAGCACCGACATGGTGGCGATCGGATTAAACACCCCCTCAGGCCAGAAGGGTGAGAAAAGTGCCGTGAATATCAAGGGAGCCGTTTCGCCGGCGGCTCGGGCGATCGAAAGCACGATGCCAGTTGCTATCGGGGTGAAGGCCGATGGCAAGGTGATCCGCATTACGGTCACAAACTTCGAAGCACCAACTCCGTAGGCACCCCAGCGCAGCTCCTGGGGCACCAGCTTGAGACCCTCATCGGTGGTCTTAATCACTGTGGGCAGCATCAATACCGAAAGAGCGATGCCGCCAGCCATGGCGCTGTAGCTCTGGTCGAAAAATATCCGGGTGGCTACGACGATTCCGTAAACGAAAACGCCGCTGATGATCGATGGCACACCGGCTAAAACATCGGTGCCGAAGCTGACGAACTGGGCAAACCAGCCCCGACTGGAGTATTCGCTGAGGTAAATGCCCCCCCCCACTCCCACGGGGATGGCGATCAAGGAGGCAATCAGGGTCACCAAGATTGTGCCGAGGATGGCGTTGCCAATGCCGCCTCCCTCCAGGCCGGGAGGTGGTGGCAGTTGGGTAAACAAGCTGACGCTGATCAGTCGACCGCCTTGCATCAACACGTGGAATAGGACCAGCACCAGCGGCAGCACCGCTATGGCAGCAAATATGCCAGCAATGCTGGTAAACAGCAGATTGAGTCGATTGCGGCGCAAGCCTGGGTCGAAGTGCAACGGCCGCCGGTCAAACAGGGCGGTGTTGTCGTAGGTGATCGGAGAAGGGTTAGCCATGGTGGTGATCAGTAACGCAGGCTGAGACGACGGACGAGCCATTGGGCCGCCACATTCACCGCAAATGTGAGCAGCATCAGGATTAATGCGGCATACATCAGCGCCGATACCTGGATGCCATCGGCTTCGCCGAATTGGTTGGCGAGCATCGAGGCGATCGTGTTGCCTGGAGCAAGTAATGAAAGATCGAAGTTGAGGGCGTTGCCAATAATCATCGTGACCGCCATTGTTTCCCCCATCGCCCTACCCAGGGCGAGCATCACGCCGCCAATTATTGCCGAAACTGCAGCCGGCAAAATCACGCTGAAGATGGCCCCCCAGCGGGTTGTACCCACCCCGTAAGCCCCCTGGCGCAGCTCCAGCGGCACCTGGTTGAGGGCATCTCTTGAGATGGCGGTGATGATCGGCAGCACCATCACCACCAGGATCAAGATGGCTGGGGCCATGCCTGGTCCCTGGGGCACGGTGTTGAAGAAAGGAGTCCAACCCAAAAGGCTGTGGAGCAGGTTGAGGGCTGGGCGGATAGCCGGCTCCATCACAAAGATGGCCCAAAGCCCGAGCACCACCGAAGGGATGGCCGCAAGTAGTTCCACCATCAAGCCAATCGCCTCCCGCAGGGAGCTGGGGATCAGGTCTTCGGTGATGAAGATCGCCGTGCCCACACCCAAGGGAATGGCGATTGCTAGCGACAGGATCGAGGTCACCAACGTGCCGTAGATGGCAATGAAGGCCCCGTATTGCTCGTTGACGGGATCCCAGCTGGAGGTGGTGAGGAAGCTGAGCCCAAAGCTTGAAATCGCCTCCCGGGCCCCTTGAAACACCGTGAGGAAGATGCCCAGCAGCACAATTGCTACGGCTGAGGCAAGCACCAGTGTTAGCTGCCGAAAGCCGAGGTCGACCAGCTTTTCCGAGGGTGGGCGGCGACGCAGCGTGAAGGCGTCAGCATCCAGATTGCGATTGGGATTCACTGGGCCTGTGCCCGCTTGGCTGGAGTCCGTCAGCATGGGTAGGGATGGCTTTGCATCGGTCAGCGCTGAGCGGCCGATCCGATAGAAATCTACGAAGCGCTGCCCTTGCCGCCGTTTAAGCAGTGATTAACGTCTGGGAGCCCGTTAGTTTTGGGCTTCCACAGCGCGGGGCTGAGCCGCCGTTTTCATGGGTCGACGGGGTTCTAGGCGCATGCATCTAAGTAAAGGGGTGCCATGTCCCGGATAGTTGGCATCGACCTTGGCACCACAAATTCTGTGGTGGCGGTACTGGAGGGCGGCCGTCCCCAGGTGATCGCCAGCGCTGAGGGCGGCCGCACGACCCCTTCGGTGGTGGGCTTCAGCCGCGACCAAGAGTTGCTCGTCGGCCAGCTGGCCCGGCGTCAGCTCGTGCTCAATCCACGCAATACCTTCGCCAACCTCAAGCGTTTCGTTGGCCGTCAGTGGGACGAGCTCGAGGAAAGCAGTCTGTCGGTGCCCTACAGCGTGCGGGCCAACGACCAGGGCAATGTGCGGGTGGTGTGCCCAGCCACTGAACGCGAATACGCCCCTGAAGAGCTCGTTGCCAGCGTGCTGCGCAAGCTCTGTGATGACGCCGCCACCTACCTGGGCGAGCCCGTGGAAGCGGCGGTGATCACCGTGCCGGCCTACTTCAACGACGCCCAGCGCCAGGCCACCCGCGATGCCGGCCGCCTGGCCGGGATCAGCGTTGAGCGGATCCTCAATGAGCCCACCTCGGCAGCCCTGGCCTACGGCTTCGATCGCAGCACTGTCAAGCGGGTGCTGGTGTTTGACCTGGGCGGCGGCACCTTTGATGTATCCGTGCTGCGCATCGCCCAAGGGGTGTTCGATGTGAAGGCCACCAGCGGCGACACCCAGCTGGGCGGCAACGACTGGGACCGGCGCATTGTTGATTGGTTGGCCGATGCCTTCCTGGCGGAGCACAGCATTGATCTGCGCCGTGACCGCCAGGCCCTGCAGCGGCTCACCGAAGCAGCGGAGAAAGCCAAGATCGAGCTCAGCGGGGTGCAGAGCACGCCGATTTCTTTGCCTTTTATTGCCACTGGCCCCGACGGGCCGCTGCATATCGAAACCACCCTGGAGCGGCGGGTGTTTGAGGGCCTCTGCCCCGATCTGCTGGATCGGTTGCTGCGCCCCGTGCAGCGGGCCCTGCGGGATTCGGCCTTCGCGGCCGAAGACATCGACGACGTCGTGCTGGTGGGCGGCTGCACCCGCATGCCGATGGTTCAGCAGATGGTGCGCACCCTTATTCCGCTGGAGCCCTGCCAGTCGGTGAACCCCGATGAGGTGGTGGCGATTGGTGCTGCGGTGCAGGCCGGGATCCTCACCGGTGAGCTGCGCGATCTGATGCTCAACGACGTCACGCCCCTATCGCTTGGCCTGGAAACCATTGGCGGCGTGATGAAGGTGCTGATTCCTCGCAACACCTCGATCCCGGTGCGCAAGAGCGACTTGTTCAGCACTTCCGAGGCCAACCAAAGCTCGGTGGAGATCCACGTGCTGCAGGGGGAGCGGCAGATGGCCGCCGACAACAAGAGCCTGGGGCGTTTTCGTCTCTCTGGCATACCGCCGGCGCCTCGGGGCGTGCCCCAGGTGCAGGTCTCCTTCGACATCGATGCCAACGGCCTGCTGCAGGTGTCGGCGACCGACCGCACCACCGGGCGCCAGCAGAGCGTCAGCATCCAGGGGGGCTCCAACCTCAGCGAGGAGGAGATCACCAAGTTGATTGAGGAGGCCGATCTCAAGGCCAGCGAGGATCGACGCAAGCGAGCCGAGATTGATCGCCGCAACCGCGCCCAAACCCTGGTGGCCCAGGCGGAGCGCCGGTTGCGCGACGCATCCCTTGAACTGGGCCCCTACGGCGCCGAGCGCCAGCAGCGCTCCGTGGAGATGGCCCTGCGCGATGTGCAAGATCTGCTGGCTGCCGACGACCTGGTGGAGCTGGAGCTGGCCGTGAGCCAGCTGCAGGAAGCTCTGTTTGGTCTCAACCGCCGCCTGCTGAGTGAACGCAAAGCAGAGCAGGGGCCGCTGCAGGGGCTCAAGAACACCCTGGGCTCACTCAAAGATGAGTTGTTTGCCGATGACGACTGGGATGACTGGAATCGCCCTGGCAGCGATCCCTGGGCTGCCCCCCCCAGTCGCTACGACCGGGATCCCTATCGCGAGCCCTACAGGGATCCCTATAAAGAGCCCTACCGGGAGCCCTATCGCGAACCGGAACCGGTAGCCCGCGAGCGCCGGCCCCGCAGCGACTCAGATCCCTGGGGAGATGGTTCCTACCGGTGACCTCTAGCCCCGCCGCCCCGGCCGACTACTGGTCGGTACTGGGCCTCGAGCCTGGCGCCGATGCCAGCAATCTCAAGCGGGCTTTCCGGGCCCAGGCCCGCCGCTGGCACCCCGATCTCAACGGCAACGACCCGCTGGCGGAGGAGCGCTTCAAGCTGGTCAACGAGGCCTATGCGGTGCTCTCAGATCCGCGCCGCCGCCAGGCCTGGGAGGCCGGTGTACCCGCTGACGGCCAGGGCCGGGAGTCCCAGGATCCCTTTGCTTCCGGTTTCCCGGACTTCGAGGCATACCTCGAGGTGCTTTTCGGTGAGCGCCGCCGACCCCGCCGGGCTGCCGAACCCGAGTGGCAGGAACCCGAGCCCGAGCCTCCCGCGGAAACCCCCCGGCAGGCTTCTGGATCGGTAACTGCTGCACCGCCGCCGCCGCCACCGGTGCGGGCCTCCAGCGACCAGGAGAGCCTGGTGGACCTCACGCCGGAGCAGGCGTTGCAGGGGGAGCGGCTGGAGCTGGAGCTGGCTGACGGCACGGCGGTTGAGGTGTGGACCCCTCCTTTTGCCGGCGATGGCTGGCGACTGCGGCTGGCGGGGGTGACCCCTGGCGGCGGAGACCACTTCCTGCAGTTGCGGGTGCGCACCGAGGAAGGCCTGCGCATCGACGGTCTGCGTGTGCTCTACCCGCTCGAACTGACCCCAGCGGAGGCGGCCCTGGGCTGCCAGGTGGTGGTGCCCACCCTGCGCGGGCCTGTGAAGCTGCGGGTGCCGGCCGGCTCCTCCAGCGGCCGCCTGCTGCGCCTGCGGGGGCGGGGCCAGGAGTGGGCTGAGCAGCGCGGCGACCAGCTGGTGGAGGTGCGGATCCTGGTGCCGGAGCAGCTGGGTGAGGCGGAGGCAGCCCTCTACAAACGGCTGCAGGAGCTCGCCGACGATCCCGACGACCAGCACCGGTGACACACTGGAGTGCCATTGCCCCATGCCGCGATCCATGCCGGTGCATGTGCTGCTCTTTGATGCTGGAACCGATCAGGAAGGCATCCATTCGTTGGAGCTAAACGGCCGCACGGTGGTGCTGCTGTTTGAAGACAGCGACGATGCGGAGCGCTACGCCGGTCTGCTCGAAGCCCAGGACTTTCCCGTGCCCACCGTGGAGCCGCTCGACCGCGAGGAGATGGAGCTTTTCTGCGGCGAGGCGGGCTATGAGGCCCGCTTTGTGCCGGCGGGCTTCCTGCCCCAGAGCGCTGAAGACCGGCTGCTGATTGCGCCGCCTGAGCGCAACATGGACGTAACCAACTGGCAGGAGCAGCGGGAGCAGCAGGAGCAGGCAAGCGAGAGCAGCGGTGACCCCAGCCTCGAAGCCTTCCGCCGTCAACTGGAGGGCTTGCTGTGACCGGCCCGTCTGTGAGCAGCCCTCCTGAGAGCGGCACTGATCGCGGCCACCTGCTCACCGAGCAGGCCAATCCCCTCAGCGAGCGGCTCGACCAGCTGCCCACCGATGAGCTGGTGGGCCTTTTTTGTGCCAACGAACGGGAGCCCCAGCGGGCCCTGGAGGCGGCGGCCCCGGCCCTGGCTGCCGCCGTTGATGCCATCGCTGCCCGTTTGCAGGCCGGCGGGCGACTTTTTTACCTAGGAGCCGGCACCTCCGGCCGGCTTGGGGTGCTCGATGCGGCCGAGTGTCCGCCAACTTTCTGCACGGCGCCTGAGCTGGTGCAGGGCGTGCTTGCTGGCGGCGCCCCAGCCCTGCTGCGCAGCTCCGAGGGCCTGGAGGATCTGGCAGCTGCTGGCCGCAGTGACCTGGAGGAGCGCGGCTTTGGCCCGGCCGATTGTTTGGTGGGCATTGCTGCTGGCGGCACCACTCCCTACGTGCTTGGGGCCCTGGAGCACGCCCAGGCGATCGGAGCCCTGGCAATCGCCATGGCCTGCGTGCCAGCCGAGCAGGTGCCGATGCCCTGCTCCATCGATATCCGCCTGCTCACGGGCCCTGAACTGCTGGCGGGCTCCACCCGGCTCAAGGCCGGCACCGCCACCAAGATGGCCCTGAATTTGCTCTCCACCGGCGTGATGGTGCGCCTGGGCAAGGTGCACGGCAACCGCATGGTGGATGTGGCCGTCACCAACAGCAAGCTGGAGGATCGGGCCCTGCGCATCCTGCGCGATCTGGCTGGGCTGGAGCGGCAGCGCGGCCGGGAACTGCTGCAGCAGAGCGGCGGCTCGGTGAAGCTGGCCTTGCTGATCGCGGCCACTGGGCTGGATGTGGCCTCAGCCGCCGCCCACCTGGCCAACCATGGACCCAGCCTGCGCCAGGCGCTGGCGGCCTGCGGCGCTCAGCTGAACGGGCCCCAGTAGGGAGCCGTAAACAGGTCGAGCTTGCGGCGGGTGGCGGCAGGCACGTGCTCCTTGGGAGTCATCAGGGCATGGCGCAGGGCCTGGTGGGCGCTGCTGGTGGGTCGCTGGGCCTCAACCCGCTGGGCCGCTAGCCGCACGATCTGCTGGGCCAGGCTGGCGTTGGCGTGCAGGTTGGCGATCACCATTTCCACTGTCACCGAGGCGTGTTCCTGGTGCCAGCAGTCGTAGTCGGTCACCATTGCCAAGGTGGCGTAGGCGATCTCCGCTTCCCGGGCCAGCCGCGCTTCGGTGTGATTGGTCATGCCGATCACTTCGCAGTCCCAGGAGCGGTAGAGCTTCGATTCGGCCCGGGTGGAGAAGGCCGGCCCCTCCATGCAGAGGTAGGTGCCGCCGCGGTGCAGCTTGCGGCCTTCGGGCATCAGACTTTCGGCCACATCGGCCAGCAGGCGGCTGAGCACCGGGCAGAAGGGCTCGGCAAAAGCCACATGGGCCACCAGCCCCTCCCCAAACAGCGTCAGCGGCCGCTGCTGGGTGCGATCGATGAATTGATCCGGCACCAGCATGTCGAGGGGCCGAACCTGCTCCTGCAGGGAGCCCACCGCCGATAGGGACAGGATCCAGCGCACGCCGAGGGAGCGCAGGGCCCAGAGGTTGGCCTGGTAGGGCACCTCGGTGGGGGTGTGGCTGTGGTGGCGGCCGTGACGGGCCAGGAACACCACCTCCAGGTCGCCTATACGGCCGAGGCGTAGGGCATCAGAGGGGGCTCCGTAGGGCGTTTCGAGCGTGAGCTCTTGAATGTCTTCGAGGCCCTCCATGGCGTAGAGACCACTGCCCCCCAGGACCCCCAGGCGGGCGCGGCTGAGATCGATGCCGTTAGGGGAGTTGGGGGTGGGGCTGCTCATCGGCGGCGGGGTCTGGCGACGGGGCGTTGAAAGGGTTTATCCGGCTAGAGCTTGCCCCATTCTCAGCACGGCGTTTCAGCCGGTTGGCCCGTGCCACCCCATAAAGTCGGCCTTTATCCCCTGCCGCCGTGACCAAAGCCTTGATGGAGACCGACGCCGGCACCATCGAACTCGAACTGTTCGAGGCCGATGCACCTAACACCGTGGCCAACTTCACCAAGCTCGCCAAGGAGGGCTTCTACGACGGCCTGGCCTTCCACCGCGTGATTCCCGGCTTCATGGCCCAGGGCGGTTGCCCCAATAGCCGTGAAGGCGCCCGTGGCACCGCCGGCACCGGCGGCCCTGGCTACCAGATCGACTGCGAGATCAATAGCCAGAAGCATCAGGCGGGCACCCTGGCCATGGCCCATGCCGGCAAGAACACTGGCGGCTCGCAGTTTTATATCTGCCACGGAGCCCAGCCCCACCTTGACGGTGTGCACACCGTGTTTGGCCACACCGGCAACATGAATGTGGTCACGGCCCTCAAGAACGGCAGCCGTATCACCAAAGTGACAATCCAGGACTGAAAGCTGACAATCCAGGACTGATAGCGACAATTCAGGATTGGCTCAGCGCCAGACCAGAAAGGCACCGGGCTGAACTATCAGGTCGGTGCCCAAATCTTTAAGGGGCCGCTGTTCCGACTCCAGATCCGCACTGGGATGACTGCTGCGTTGGCCATCAGGGGCTAGTAGCAGGCTTAGTCGTTCGGTTTTGGGCCAGCCGCCCATCAGCATCAGCGCCGCAGCAACGGCCCCCACACCGCTGCCGGCATGGTCGAGTCCGCTAAGTAGCACCGCCAGCTGGGGCTGGTCGAGCAGGGCCAGCAGCCTTGGATGCTCCTCGCGCTCCACCTGCAGCCCCTGCTCCAAGGCCCAAAGCTGCAGCTGCTCCAGCTGCTCCTGCTGACCGCTGGCCGCAACCTGGCCGTGCCAGGCCAGCACTGCCGTGGGTCCGCCGATCGGGCAGGAGGGACCATCACCCATCAGATGGCCAAGTTTGATGCGCTTGGTTTGCAAGTAGGCGGCGTTGTGGCTGCCGGCATCCATCACCAGCGGCACCCGGTCTTCGACCTGCAGGCCATAACCACCGAGGCCAGCGATCTTGCGCGGGTTGTTGGTGATCAGGCGCAGGCGCTGGATGCCCAGGTCGCTGAGGATTTGAGCCCCCACTCCGTAGTTGCGCAGGTCGGCAGCAAAGCCAAGGCGTTCATTCGCTTCCACTGTGTCGAGGCCGGTGTCCTGCAGGGAGTAGGCCTTGAGCTTGTTGATCAGGCCAATGCCGCGGCCCTCCTGGCGCAGATACACCACCACCCCAACGCCAGCCGCTTCGATCATGCGCAGGGCAGCCTCCAGCTGGGGCCGGCAGTCGCAGCGCAGCGAACCAAAGGCATCACCGGTGAGGCACTCGCTGTGCACCCGCACCAGCACTGGCTCTTTAGCCAGCTGCGGTTGGCCCTTGATGATGGCAACGTGCTCGCTGCCATCGAGTTCGTTGCGGTAGCCGATGGCGCGGAAGTCGCCGAAGGCGCTGGGCATGGCCGCTTCCGCCTGGCGCTGCACGAAGCGCTCGGTATCGAGGCGGTAGCTGATCAGTTCGGCAATGCTGATCAGGCGTAATCCGTGGCGTTTGGCGTAGGCAGCCAGCTGGGGTAGCCGGGCCATGGAGCCGTCGCTGTTTTGAATTTCGCAGATCACCCCAGCGGGATAGAGGCCCGAAAGCCTGGCGAGATCAACGGCGGCCTCGGTGTGTCCAGCGCGCTTCAGTACGCCGCCTTGCTTGGCCCGCAGCGGAAAAATGTGGCCTGGCCGGCGCAGGTCGGCCGGACGGGTGTGGGGGTGGATCGCCACCTGGATGGTGCGGGCGCGATCATCGGCGGAAATTCCAGTGCTGACGCCGTTTTCTGGGCCCGCATCGACGCTCACCGTGAAGGCCGTCTGGTTGCTGTCGGTGTTGCGATCCACCATCAGCGGCAGATCAAGGGCATCGAGCCGTTCACCCTCCATGGCCAGGCAGATCAGGCCCCGGGCTTCGGTGGCCATGAAATTGATCTGCTCGGGCGTTGCAAACTGCGCGGCGCAGATCAGATCGCCTTCATTTTCCCGATTTTCATCGTCTACCACCACGATTGATTCGCCGTTGCGGATCGCGGCGAGACCATCGGCAACTGAGTCAAAAGCGATTCGCTCTTCCCCGTTCAAAGCGACCTCCGGGCTGGAACCGGATGGCAAGGGTGAGAAACTCGAGTCGCGCAGGAGGGTCAACGGAGTGCGGGCGGGGACTAGGCCCTGGCGCAATCATCCTTTATAAAGCCCCTTCGTCCTGCCCCCGGGCCTTGCCATGGCCAACAAGCGTGTTGCGGTGATCGGGGCCAGTGGCTACGGCGGCCTGCAGACCCTGCGCCTGCTCCACCAGCACCCTGCCCTGGATGTCAGCTTCTTGGGCGGCGAGCGCAGCAGCGGCAAGCGCTGGAGTGAGCTGGTGCCCTTTTTGCCCCTGGCCGGCGACCCGGTGGTGCAAACCCCAGATCCCGATGCCATCGCCGCGGCGGCTGATTTCGCGGTGCTCAGCCTGCCCAATGGCCTGGCGGCCCAGCTGGTGCCGCCCCTGCTGCAGCGTGGTGTGCGGGTGGTTGATCTTTCCGCCGACTACCGCTTCAGCAGCCTGGGCCGCTGGCAGGAGGTGTATGCCAGCGAGGCCCGGGAGGTGGCCCGCAGCGATGACGACCTCTGCGCTGAGGCCGTCTATGGCTTGCCCGAATGGGAGGCGGAGGCAATTCGCACCGCCCGCTTAATAGCGGCTCCTGGCTGTTTCCCCACGGCCTCACTGCTGGGGCTGCTGCCGTTCTTGAAGCAAGGTCTGATCGACACCACCGGCATCGTCATCGACGCCAAAACCGGCACCTCCGGTGGTGGTCGAGCTGCCAAGGAGCACCTGCTGCTGGCGGAGTGCTCCGAGGCGGTTGCTCCCTACGGGGTGGTGGGCCACCGCCACACCAGTGAGATTGAGCAGCTGGCTAGCCGGGTGGCGGGCCATGAGATCCAGCTGCAGTTCACCCCGCACCTGATGCCGATGGTGCGGGGCCTGCTGGCCACCGTCTACTGCCGTCTGCGCGACCCAGGCCTGACCGCTGAAGACTGCGCCACCCTGCTGGCCTCGGCCTACCGCCAGGCCCCCTGCGTTGAGGTGCTGCCGGTGGGCACCTATCCCTCCACCAAATGGGTGCGCCAGACCAACCGGGCCCTGCTCTCGGTGCAGGTGGATCGTCGCACCGGCCAGCTGATCGTGATGGCTGCTATCGACAACCTGGTCAAGGGCCAGGCGGGTCAGGGAGTGCAATGTCTCAACCTGATGGCCGGGCTTGAGCCCACCGCCGGCCTGCCGTTGCTGCCCTTTTATCCCTGAGCTGCGAGCTGCTGGGCGGTGAGGTGCTGGGCGGTGAGGGCTACCGCCAGGGGCAGGATGCGGTGCTCCTGGCGCTGGATGCGGGCGCTGAGGCTGGCGTGGTCGTCCGTTGCTAACACCGGCACCGCCGCCTGCACCAGGATGCGCCCTGCATCAACCTCCTCGCACACCAGGTGGGCAGTGCAGCCGGCCAGGGTGACTCCCGCCGCCAGGGCCTGACCCACCGCATCAAGGCCGCGGAAGCTGGGCAGCAGCGAGGGATGAATATTGATCAGACGCTCGGGGAAGGCGCCGATCAAGGTGCTTGTGACGACGCGCATCCAGCCCGCCATCACCACCACATCAACTCCAGCTGCCTGAAAAGCCGCCACCAGGGCCTGGTCGAGGGCTGCGCGGTTGGCCACGCTGCGGTGGTCATGCACTTGGCAAGGTATGGCGAGGCGCTCGGCCCGTTGCTGGGCACCGCAGCCGGGGTTGTTGACCACCAGCAGGGCCACCTCTGCCTGGAGCCGGCCGTAAGTGCAGGCTTGCACTAGGGCTTCAAAGTTGCTGCCGGCTCCCGAAGCCATCACCCCCAGCCGCAGGATTGGCTGGGCGCTGGCCCAATCCGGTGGCAATTCCGGTGGCAATGGCCACTGGACGCAGTTCTGTTGATCGCTAGGGTCTGAAAAAGCGGGCATTGTGCCGTGTCCCACCTCACCATCCTGCCCACAGTGCTGCGCGATGCCGAGGGGCTCGCCGCCAGCTTGGTGGCTCTGGGCCACATCCCCATTTATGGCGGGGTGCTTAAGGGTTTTGCCGCCGAGAGCCAGCCCGTTCTTTTGCAAGTTGTTTTGCCGGGTGGGGAACAGCTGGGCTGGCAGCGCCACCGCGACGGCTCCCTTGCCCTGGTCGGCGACCTGCAGCGCCTTAGCCGCTCCCAGAGCCTGCAGCGCCTGCTTGGCGCCATCACCCGCCGCTACGCCGCTGAGCTGGCCCTGCGCCAGGCCGCTAGCGCCTTTCCTGGGGCCCAGGTGAGCGTGGCGTCCTGACGCCGTGCCTGAGCTGCATCTCGACCTCACCGCCTGCTACCAACACCTGGTGCGGGTTCGCCTGCTTCACACTCCCCGTCAGCTGAGCCTGCGCCTGGCCCTGCCGGCCTGGACTCCCGGCTCATACCTGATCCGCGACTATGTGCGGCAGCTTGAGAGTCTGGAAATTACTCAGGCTGGACACCAGCTGGAGCCGCGCCGCACCAGCCCGAGCAGTTGGCAGCTGGAGCTGCCCAGCCTCGAACCAGTTGAAATCAGCTACGCGGTGCTGGCCGCCGAGCTCACGGTGCGCACCTGCCATCTCGATGGCGACCACGGCTTTCTGGCCTTGGCAGCCGTGGTTCTGGAGCTGGAGGGGGAGCGTTGGTCGCCCCACCGGCTGCAGCTCAGCCTTCCGCCCAGCTGGGATGCCTTCGTGCCCCTGCCAGAGCTGCAGGGCCCGGCGCAGGGCTGGCTTGCCGCTGATTTCGACCAACTAATCGATACCCCGGTGGAGGTCGGTCCCCATCGATCCCATCACTTCAGCGTCGCCGGCGTGCCCCATCGCTGGGTGAGTTGGGGCCGCGATCTGCAAGGTGCCGACCTGCTCGACAGTGATCCCCAGCTGCTCAGCGATCTCGAAAAGGTTTGCCTGGCCTGCTGCCGGTTGATGGGCGTTGAGCGACCTGCGGCCGACCACTACCTATTTGTGCTGCACCTCACCGAAAGCGGTTATGGCGGCCTTGAGCACGACTTCAGCACTGTGTTGCAGTTTGGCCGCCGGGTCCTGGCCAAGCCTGATGGGCGCCGCAAGTTGCTGCAGCTAGCCGCCCATGAATACCTGCACCAGTGGAACGTGCGCCGGCTGCGGCCCGCTGAGCTGAGCCCCTATCGCTACGACCAGGCGGTGGTGGTGCCCACCCTCTGGTTTGCCGAGGGCATCACCAGCTATGTGGATCAGCTGTTGCCCCACTGCGCCGGCTGCAGCAGCGAGGCGGAGCTGCTCGAGGATCTGGGCGCGGATCTGAGCCGCTATCTGCTCAGTGCTGGGCGGGGCTTGCAGAGCCTGCGCGCCAGCAGTGAGGAGGCCTGGGTAAAGCTTTACCGCCCCGATGCTTACTCCCCCAACAGCCAGGTGAGCTACTACCTCAAGGGCGCGGTGCTGGCCCTGGTGCTGGACCTGCACCTACGCCGTGCCGGCAGCGGGCTGCCCGTGGTGCTGCGGCAGCTTTGGGCCAGCCATGGCGCCGTGGGCAGGGGCTACCAGGAGGCAGACCTGATTGCTGCCTTTGCCAGCCAGGCGCCCGATTTAGCTGAGCTGTTGCCCCGCTGGCTCAGCTCCTGTGAGGATCCGCCCCTGTTTGGCTATCTGGCCGATATGGGCCTGCGGCTTGAACCCCGGCTTGCCGGTAGTCAGGAGCTGGGCTGCCGCTTGGAGCCAGGCAGCGGCGGCTTGGTGCTGCAGCGGGTGGGCCGCGATGGACCGGCCCAACGGGCGGGGCTGGTAGTGGGCGATGAATGGATTGCCCTCGATGGCCTGCGCCTGCGCAGCATTGACGATTTGATGGTGCATCTGCGGCCGGAGGCGCCCCTGATTCCGCACCAGCTGCTGTTCTGCCGGGACGGTTTGGTGCGCAGCACCGTGCTGCTGCCAACGGCACCAGCAGTGGAGAGCTGGCAGCTCCAGCTCGATCCCAGCACTGCTGATCCCGGCTGTGCTGAGCACCGCCGCCGCTGGCTGGGTCTTGAGGCTGCATGAATTCCAGCCGCCAGCCCCTCTGGATCGCCCTGGGCGCCGGCGCCATGCTCGCCCTTGGCGGGCTTGGCTGGCTGGCTCGAGACCTCTCAGCCGAACCGAGCGGCGGCCAGAAGCGCCCCAGCCTGCTCGAGCTGCTCGAAGAGGTACGTCAGCCTCCGGCAGCGCCTGAGCCGGGCCGCCGGGCGGCACCGGGGCCGCCTGACCACCCGCCTTGGCAATCTCCCCTGCGGGCGAGTTGCGCTCCCGGCGATCCAGCCCAGCGTTTAAGGCTGCAGCAATTGGCAGAAAGGGTCCAAACCTCACCGGCGCGGGTGCAGATCCACCCCACCAACTTTGGCGAGCGCTTCAATCGTGATGCCTACGGCAATCCGGTGGATCCCACACCCCAGCTGGTGGTCCTGCACGAAACGGTTTACGGCATTGGTTCAGCTATTAACACCTTTGTGACGCCCCATCCCCGTGATGAAGATCAGGTGAGCTACCACAGCTTGATTGGTGGCGATGGCTCGGTGGTGCAGGTGCTCGATCCTTCCAAGCGGGCCTTCGGGGCTGGTAATTCGGCCTTCAACGGCCGCTGGGTAGTAACGAACGCCAAGGTGGGTGGCTCGATCAATAACTTCGCCCTGCATATCAGCTTGGAAACGCCCCTCGATGGCGAGGACGACGGACCAGCCCATAGCGGTTACACCTCAGCCCAATACGACGCCCTGGCGGCCTTGCTAGCCGGCTGGATGCAACGTTTCCCCATTCCGCCCTCCCACATCACTACCCACCGAGCGGTGGACCTGGGTGGGGAGCGAGCTGATCCCCGCAGCTTCCGTTGGGCTGAGTTGCAAATCCGACTTCAAAACCTCGGCCTGCTCTGCAAGCGTTGATTAAATCAGTGAATTCTTGATTTAATCAATGAACTGTTGATCAAATCACTGAACCTGATCAAATAAGTGGTGCTGGGGCCTGCTTGCGGGTGGCGTACAGCAGGGCATGGAGTTCGGGATCCTGCATGGTGCGCAGGATGCGGCGGGGGTAGTCGAGCTTGCCGTTGTGGAGGTAGGCCAGGGTGGCTAGGGCCTTGGCGTCACGGGGGTTGCCGCTGGCCTGTAGGGGCCGTTGGGGCAGCTCGAGGGCGCGGCTGATGCGGGCGAATTTGCCCACCAGCAGCACCACGTTGCGTTCGGGATCGAGCAGCTGGTTGCGGGCCTCGGTGATTTCGGCTTCGGAGGCATTGGGCGGCAGCAGGCCCTGGTGCACCATTTCGCCCAGGCTTAGCTGGGCGGGGCCATGGGTGCTGAATAAGCCGGAATGGGCCGCCAGGGGCAGATCTTCGCCCGGTTTGGCGTGCCGCATTTCGTCAAACAACACTGCCGTCACCAATACGGGATTGATCCTCTGGCGTCGGGATTCGGCCAGGATCAGGGGACGAAGCTCGACCAAGCGCCCCAGGGTGTGGCTGCGCAACGGCTCTAGTTGGTCGATACCACTGGTGAATAACTGGGCCAGGCGGGGCTGGGGTCCGTGGACACCAAAGCGGCGCTGCAGCTCCTTCAGTTCGTCTGGTGAAAATTGCAGCGGATCTGCAAGTTGCCCCGAGCCAGCAGCGGAGCTGATGCTGCCGCTGAGACCGGGATCAAGCAGCAGCAGGGGCGTTTTTGGACCGTTAAGGAGCGGGCTGCTTGCAACAGCCAGCAGGGCTGCTGCAAGGCCGCTGAAACGCCGGACCCCTACCAGCCGCTTGCCTAGGGCAAGCCAGCGCGGGTAGCTGGTGGGGTTAGGCACAAGCACTCGTTAATTATGGATTGATATTACGGAATTTTTCTGGGTTAGACCCCTGACGACGGAACGGTCTTCCGTCCGTCCCTTGGGCTGGAGCTGGTACTAGTGCTGGTGCTGGGGCGTGGTCAGATCTAAGTTCTGGCGACGAGAGCGGCTTGAGCCGCAAGCCCATGCTTGCCAACTTTGATGGCTCCAATGCCGAGATCCAATGGCAGCGCTTTTGCGACTTGCTTTGGTATGAAAGCGATCTTGGTATTTGGCTCGATGTGAGTCGCATGGCGATCGGCCAGGCCGATCTCGATGCCTTGGCTCCCCGATTCGACCTGGCCTTTGCGGCGATGGCGGCCCTAGAGGGTGGTGCGATTGCCAACCAGGATGAACAGCGCCAGGTTGGCCACTACTGGCTGCGCACCCCAGAGCTGGCACCAGACGCCGCCACCACCGCGCACATCAACGCCGAGGTGGAGCGGATTGAGACCTTTGGCCGCGAAGTTCTCGACGGCAGCCTCTCTGCTCCAAACGGTCAGCCGTTCACCGACGTGCTTTGGATCGGTATTGGCGGTTCCGGCCTCGGCCCGCTGCTGATGGTGCGCGCCCTGCAGGAAGAGGGTCAGGGTCTCCCCTTCCACTTCTTCGACAACGTTGACCCCGCCGGGATGAGTCGCACCTTGGCGGCCCTAGACGGCCGCCTAGCCACCACCTTGGTGGTGGTGGTGAGCAAGTCGGGCGGCACCCCTGAGCCCCATATCGGCATGGAGCAAGCCCAGGCCCGGCTGGAGGCCCGGGGCGGGCAGTGGGCCGCCCAAGCTGTGGCGGTCACCATGCTCGATAGCAAGCTCGATCAGGTGGCCGTGGCCGGTCAGTGGTTGCGCCGCTTTGACATGTTTGATTGGGTGGGCGGCCGCACCAGCATCACCAGTGCCGTTGGCCTGCTGCCGGCGGCCTTGGTGGGTGCCGATCTGCGCGGCTTTCTGGCCGGCGCCGCCCGAATGGACGCCCTGACCCGGGTGTCAGATCTGCTCCAAAACCCGGCTGCCTTGATGGCTGCAGCGTGGTTTGTGGCTGGCCATGGCCAGGGCAAGCGCGACATGGTTGTGCTCCCCTATCGCGATCGGCTGGAGGTGTTCAGCCGCTATCTCCAGCAGTTGGTGATGGAGAGTCTCGGTAAGAAGCACGACCGCGGCGGCGAGGTGGTGCACCAGGGCATTGCCGTTTACGGCAACAAGGGCTCGACCGACCAGCACGCCTACGTGCAGCAGCTGCGCGATGGCATCGACAACTTCTTTGTGACCTTCATCGAGGCACTGGAAGAGCCCAGCGATATCCCGCCCATCGGTGATGAGATCCCTGGCGACTTCCTCGATGGCTTCCTGCAGGGCACCCGTTCGGCCCTGATGGAAGGTGGCCGCCAGAGCCTCTCGATCACCCTGCGCCGCTTTGATGCCACAGCTCTCGGTGCCCTGATCGCCCTGTTCGAGCGCGCCGTCGGCCTCTACGCCGAACTGGTAAACGTCAACGCCTACGACCAGCCGGGGGTGGAGGCCGGCAAAAAGGCAGCAGCCCTGATCCTGGCTCTGCAGGAGCGGCTCGAAGCCCTCCTCAGCGATGGCCAGGAGCGCAGTTTGCAGGAGTTGCAGCTGGCCTTGGGTACGGACAGCCCAGAGAGCCTTTTCTGGATCCTGCGCCACCTCTGCGCCAATCCCCGCGGCTATCAGGTGACTGGTGACTGGGGTTCTCCGGCGGCGATGAAGTTCGCCAAGGTCTGAGCAGGGAAATCCCCATGCCAGAGCCCGTTGCGGCGAGCCCTGCCTCTCCCGGGCAGGTGCTGCGCGAGGTTTTTGGCTACGGCGCATTTCGCGGGCCCCAGCAGGAGATTGTTGAGCATGTGGTGGCTGGTGGCTCGGCCCTGGTGCTGATGCCCACCGGTGGGGGCAAATCGCTTTGCTACCAGATCCCGGCCCTCTGCCGAGCGGGAACGGCGGTGGTGATTTCGCCCCTGATCGCCCTGATGCAAGACCAGGTTGAGGGGCTGCGTCAGGCGGGGGTGCGGGCTGCGGCGCTGCACTCGGGCTGTAGCGCTGAGGAAACCGCCAACACCTGGCGCCTGCTGCGGGCGGGCCAACTGGATTTGGTCTATTTGTCTCCCGAGCGCTTGCTAGCGGGGGACACCCTCGAGCGGCTTGCTTCCCTACCCCTGGCCCTGTTTGCCGTTGATGAGGCCCACTGCGTTTCCCAGTGGGGGCATGACTTCCGCCCGGAATACCTGCAGCTTTCGGTGCTGGCCCAGCGATTTCCCGCCGTGCCGCGGCTGGCACTCACCGCTACGGCCGATCCCCGCACCCGAGACGAGATCCGCGCCCGGTTGCAGTTGGAGCAGGGGCGAGTGTTTCTGGCCAGCTTTGATCGCCCCAACATCCGCTATTTGCTGCGCGACAAGGACGACGTCCGCCGCCAATTGCTTGAGCTGCTCGCCGATCACCGCGGCGCCTCAGGAATTGTGTATGCCCGCTCCCGCAACCGGGTGGATGGCTTCTGCCGCGACCTGCAGGCAGCGGGATATGACGCGGTTGCCTATCACGCCGGATTGGATGGGGCGGTGCGCAGCGCCGCTCTGGAGCGCTTCCGCCGCGAAAGCGGCGTGGTGGTGGTTGCCACGATCGCTTTTGGCATGGGCATCGACAAGCCGGATGTGCGCTTTGTGGCCCACGTGGACTTGCCCAAAAGCCTGGAGGCCTACTACCAGGAAACCGGCCGCGCCGGCCGGGATGGCCTGCCGGCCCTGGCCTGGATGGTGCATGGCGGCGGCGATGTGCCCCAGCTGCGCCGCTTCATCGACGACTCCGACGCGGAGCAGCAGCAAAAACGGGTTGAGCACGGCAAGCTCGATGCCCTGATTGGCTTCACCGAGGCGAGCGGCTGCCGCCGTCAGGTGTTGCTCAGCCACTTTGGCGAGGCCCTGCCCGAGCCCTGTGGCAATTGCGATCTCTGCCTTGAGCCAGATACGGCCGTCGATGCCACCGAGTCGGTGCGCAAGGCCCTATCGGCTGTATACCGCACCGGCAGCCGCTTTGGTGCCTCCCATTTGGTGGATGTGCTGCTGGGGGCAGATACGGCCCGAATTCGCGAGCTCGGCCACCAGCAGCTGGGTGTGTATGGCATTGGCAAGGAGCTTGATCGCGGCCAGTGGCGCAGCCTGTTTCGCCAGCTGGTGGCCCAGGGGTTGCTGCAGGCCGACTCCGAGCGCTTTGGGGCTTTGGGATTCGGCGAGGACGGGCGGCTCAAGCCGTTGCTGCGGGGTGAGGCTCAACTGCTGCTGCGACTGCCGCCAGCGAAGCGAGAGCGCCGCCGCCAGCCTGGGGTGAGCCCGGCTCCTGCTGCGGCAGAGTTGAACCCTGATGAGGCGCCCGTGTTGCAGGCGCTGAAGGATTGGCGCCGCGAGCAAGCGCGGCAGCAGGGAGTGCCGCCCTACGTGGTGTTTCACGACCGCACCCTGGTGGAGGTGGTGACCCGCCGGCCCCGCTCCTTGGAGGAACTGGCCGGGATCGGCGGTGTGGGCCAAGCCAAGCTCGATCGCTATGGCTTGGCTCTGCTGGCGAGCTTGGATGCTGCGCTTTTGCAATAGGGGATACAAACGCCAGCTTCATGAGGCGTTACAGTGAATTCACGTTTCCTTAAGGATTCCTTTCATGGCTGACTCCACTTCCCGCTTTGGCTTCGTTGCCTTCGCTGAAACCTGGAATGGCCGTCTGGCCATGCTCGGTTTCGTGATCGGTTTGGGCACCGAGCTGCTTACTGGCCAGGGCATCCTGGGCCAGCTCGGTCTGGGCTGAATCCCGATCGGGCCTGAGCAGCTGGCTTCATAGCCACTGCATGCCCGGGGTTTCCAGCATTTCTTGGCTGGGCCAGGCACCGAGACCGGCAAAGGCTGCCCCTAGGGCAGCCCATACCCCTTTGCCGCTGGACAGCTCCTGTTCAGCGGCCCATTCGGCTTCAGTCACTTCAGATTCGCTCAGGCCAAGGGCTTCCACCAGCTGCCGGTACAGGGCTTTTTCTGCCGGGTTGATCGGCGAACTGTCCTGAGGACGTTGGCCCACTTTGGCCATCATGTAGCTGAGCTTCAGGGCTAGAGCCCGGTCTTCCTCGCTAGTAAGCCTTGGAACTACTTCCGCCAGCACGGAGGAGTCGACTGTCCAGGCAGCCAGCTGACGCGCAGCTTCCTGGTTTGCCCCTGAGCCATCTCCACAGGGGAAGTACTTGGCCACGAGTTTTTCGAGCAGCCGCTTTTCGTCTGCGGAAACATCGCCATCGGCCCAGGCCACGCAGCAAACCACCCTGAGTAGGTCAAGCTGACGGTCTCGCTGCGAGCTACGGGGCCCAGTTTCAAGGGTCATGGCGCAGGAGATGGCTTTTGCGCCATTTTGACCAGGCTTTGGCATGTTTCAGCGGAAATCACCCCCAGATGGGGGCATACAAGGGCAGCAATCCAGATGATGATGAATTGAACACAGAACGGAGGTGGGCCATGGTCCACACCACCCAAGTTTTGACTACTTGCTGCCTGGGACGCACCTGCCTCAAATGGCAGCCCGATGGCGAGCTCACCGCCCTTGATCTGCAGCTAGTGCTCGAGCGGCTGGCCCAGGTCGACGAAGATGTGGTCTCCATCCTGGATCGCACTGTCGACGAGATCCCATGTCCCTCGATCAGCTGAAGGCCTTCCTGGGCAAGGTTCAGGATGACCAGTCGCTCCGGCAGGCCGTGCAAGCCGCGGCTACTGCTGATGACGTGGCCAAGATCGGGGCTGGCTTGGGCTTTGAATTTTCTGGCGACGAGCTGCTGCGGCTTTCAGGCAAAAAAGTAGGTCGGGTAACGGTTACCAAGCAGGACCTGCCCGGGGAATACAACTAGCTGCCGTGCTGTGGGCTTCGTTCGCGGTTAGACCATCTCTAGGGAATGCAGTAGCAACACCATGGGCAAGCGGGCAGAACTGATCACGGCGATTGGCTTAGGGCTCGTCGTAGCAGCTGCGGGCAGCTTCAGCGCTCTGGCCCGCCCCATGGGCGGCGGTGGCTTTGGCGGTGCGGGCTCCGGTGCGGGGGTGCGTCCAGGAGCTGGCTGGGGTGCTCCTGGCGCCGGAGTAAGACCGGGCGCTGGTGTGGGAGCACCCGGAGTAGGGGCGCCCGGAGTAGGTGCACCCGGAGCGGGAGCTCGCCCTGGTGTGGGTTGGGGTGCTCCTGGCGCTGGTCTCACCCGCGCGCCAGGGGCCTCTGCCTGGAATCCGGCCTGGGGCCGCCAAGGCGGTTACTGGTCGTCGCGCACCTGGAGCACCGGCTGGTACCGGCCCTATCCAGCGGCCTGGCCCTGGTGGGGAGCCAGTTCGGTGGCCTGGGGAGTGGGCAGCTTGGCCACGGCTGCTGCAATCACTAGTGCTGTCGACGCAGCTGCGTATCAGCAGTCAACCGTGATCGTGGTGCCCCAAACCAGCCTGCAGCTCGACTACGGCTCGGTAAAGGCCCTGCCACCTAATCGAGTTCAGTTTGCCTACGGCGTTGCCGGTATGCCCCTGATGACAGCAACCAGCGATTGCAAGCAGGGGCTGATCAATGGCATGGCACCGACCACGGCTGACCAGGCCCAGGTGCTCAATGCCAGCTGCCACATCGCCTACGGCTCTAACTGAGCGGGGTGGCCCCATCCCTTTTGCGGATTCGGGCCCTGGAGAAGGGCGATCTCGCCGACGTCATCGCCTGGGCCCGCGCTGAACACTTCGCGCCGGGCCAGGGAGACGTAGCCATCTACCGCCATACCGACCGCCAGGGGCTTTGGGTTGGTTGCCTCAACGGTCGTCCGATCGGCTGTATCGCAGGGGTCCGTTACAACGCCGAATACGGCTTCATCGGCATGTTTCTGGTGCAACCAGAGCACCGGGGTCAGGGATTTGGCCGTCAGCTTTGGCAGCGTGCCCTGCAGCATCTGGAGGGCCTTACTTGCATCGGCATTGAGGCCGCCCCCGATCGCATCGGTGACTACGCCAGCTGGGGGTTTGCGCCGGCGTCGCCAACCCAGCGCTGGCAGCGGATCAGTGACGGCAACATCCCGCCAGCCGCCACTCCAGAGGGCCTGAGCCTGCTTGAGGGGAGTGCCATCCCCGACAGGGCCGTGCAGGCCTATGACGCCCAGCGGGAGCTCAGTCCCCGGCCCCACTTCCTTGCCGATTGGCTGCACCATCCCGCCGGCACGGTGCTGGCCCTGATCGGCCCGGATGGCTCCTGCCACGGCTTTGGCCGGATCCGGCCCTGCCTGCTGCATCGAGGCGAGGGTTGGCGGATCGGGCCGCTGCTGGCCGACACGCCTGCCCTGGCGGCCCAGCTTCTCAACGCCCTGATGGCCCGCCATGCCGGCGTGGTGTTAATCGATGCCCCTGCCGCCAATCCGGAGGCAGGGACCCTGCTGCTGCAGTTGGGCTTTGCGGTGGTCGCCGAGACGCTGAGAATGTATCGGGGCAGCCTGCCGGCGGTTCCCCTGGGCGATGTCTACGGGTTGGCCTGCCTGGAGCTGGGCTGAGCGCGGCGGGCGGCGAGGCCAGCCTCTGTTGCAGTCACAACAGCCAGCAGCAGCAGGCCGCCTAGCCCGATCAGTTGATTTTGCTGCACCAAATCGGGCATCAACACCCCGTCTACGTTTTGGCCCAATACGCCTCCCGCCACAAACCAGGCCGTTGCCAGGCCTGAGCTGATCCAGTAAGCCCGCCAGCGGCGTTGATAGATGTATCCCGTACCTAAACCAGGCACCAGGTTGAGCACTACAGCCACCCAGCCACTGGAGGCGGCAAGGATTTCTTCTTGGTTGACTTTCTGGCTGGGTTCTTGGCTGGCTTGATCTGGATTGCTGGTTGGGGTCATGTTTTGCGTGGCCTGGTTTGCTGCATCAGGGGCGTTGAACCTGCAGGCTGGGGTGCCGCTGATTCTTTTTGCAGTGCTCGCCGCCCTGGTGATTCTGTTGGTGATTGTGGTGGTGGCGTGGAGCCTTAATCCAAGCCGGCAGGATTTTGCCTGGTTTATCCGGCTGCGCCGCCCCCGCTGGCTGGTGTTTGAGGGCTTGATTCCCGTGATTTGGTTGCTGATCTACGCCTGCTTCTACATCTCGGCTTGGCTCACCTGGCAGGCCAGCTGGAGCGGCCTGTGGATGGCGGCTTTCCTGGTGCAGCTGGTATTGGTGCAGAGCTACACGCTTGTGATCTGCCGTAGCCGCAGCCTGGGTAGGGGCACGGTCATTGGCTTTGCTGGCTTGGTGTGGGGCATTGCCCTCACCCTGGCTGTGGCTAGCGAGAGCACGCTGGCGGCTGCTTTGCTGCTGCCTTACTTGCTCTGGAGTCCGGTGGGCACCTGGGTTACCTGGCAGATGCGTCAGCTAAATCGCTAGCCCTGGTCACCTATGGCGACTCACGAGCCACGGCCAAGGCCGCCAGCAGGCCGCCGCCAAAACCGCTGAGGTGGCCGATCCAGCTCACCCCTGGCGGTGAAAAAATCGGCAGCAGGCTGGGCAGCACCCCCGCATAGGTGACCAGGGCCAGCACCGACAGGAGCAAGGAGAGGGGCCGCTTCTCCAGCCAGCCGATCAGCAGCAGGTAGCCCAGCAGCCCATACACGACCCCGGAGAGTCCGTGACTGCCGTTGGGCCAGAGCAGCCATACGGGAATAGCCGTGGCATAAACCCCCAACCAAACGGCCAGATAGTCGCGGCGGCCGCGCAGCAATACCAGCCAGGAGAGGGGCAGAAAGGTGAGCGAATTGGCCAGGAGATGGCCAAAACCGCTATGGCTGAAGGGAGCTGTCAGCACCCCGATAAATGAACCCCCGGGCGTCATCGGCAGGTTCCAGTTGCCACCGAAAACAAGCTGGTCCACCAGCTCCTGCAGCCAGGGGATCAGCAAGATCAGCGGCGGAATCAGCAGATTGAAACCGGCTCGGGCGATCCAGCGATCCAGACGTTGGGGTAGAGATTCGCTCATGGCTCGCACTTGAAGCTGCAGCGCAGCATGGCAAGGGCTTCATCAGGCAGGCCCAGCAGGCGGTCCAGCCAGGGGTCGCCGCACGGCGGCACACTCGCCACCCCCACCAGCAGGGCCGTGCCATCGGCGCTTAGGGGCTGGCCCATGGCCCGGTGGCGTTGCCCCTGCGCTGCGCCCGTGCTCAGCAGGGTGTCGATCAGCAGGTCGGGGGCGCGGTAGAGCCCAGCAATGCGGAAACGAAAGCGGGCCCGGAAGTGCAGTTGCACAGCACCAGTTGCTGAATCGATGCTGCCCGCCAGCTGCTCAGGAGCGATGGCGATCTCCAGTCCCGGGGGCAGGGGCAGCCCCAGCACCCGAGTGGTGCGCCAGTTGAGCGGCGGAATCAACAGGGTTGAGGGCTCGAAGCTCACGGTTCGCGGGCCGTCAGCTGGGCCTGGGCCGAGCTCGCCGGTTCCGCCGCCGCCGCTGGCGTCGTAGCTGAAGTGGGGATAGGCGCCGATGGCCAGGCCACAACCCTTACTGGTGCCTAGCTGCAGCTTGGCAACCCCTAACTCAGGACTCACAGGCTGCGCAGCACGTCTAATTCGCCGCGGCTGTGCAGTTCGGCCAGTTCGTTGTAGCCACCAATTGGAACGCCATCGATGTAGAGCTGGGGCACCGGTCCCGTCTCGTTGGGTTCGATTTCCACGAAGGCAATGTCCAGGGTCCGCAGCATGCGCAGGGCCCGGCGCGAAAAGGGGCAATCCGGCCGGCCGGCGATTTCAACCCGCGGTTCGCTTCTGGCTGATGCAATAGGCGCTGCACTCTGCGCTGCGCTCGTGCCGGAGCTGAGTAGGCCCACCAGCAGGTCGGCGCCGCGCAGCACCAGGGTGCCGTGCTCGAGGTGGCCGCCCCACACCTGGCAGCTGGCATCGGAGAAGCTCAAGTGCAGGTGCACCCCATCCGGGCTGATCGTGCCCTGCAGGGTGATGATCTCGAGCTCACCAGCCAAAACTGTGGGTGCGCTTTTGCCGGGGCAGGCAAAGGCGGCTTGGGAGAGGTTGCCCACCACACTCAGCACAAATCCGCCGGCGTTGTGCTCAAGGGCCAGCTGCTCCAGGCTGCGGCGCACATCACTGCCGGCTTCGAGGTGCAGCGGCACGGCATGCATGGCAGATACAGAAATATGGGCGCAAGGCTACGCCGGCCCATGCTGGTGGGGTTGCCCTGTTGCCATGGCCCCGGATTCCGCCCTCGCTGCGCTCAACCTGGCGGTGGTGGGTCATGTGGAGTGGGTGAGCTTTGTGGCCGTGGAGCAGCTGCCAGTCGCTGGCTCGATCGACCGGGCCACTGCCTTTCTGGAGGAACCCGCCGGTGGTGGGGCGGTGGTGGCGGTGCAGCTGGCCCGTCTCAGTGGCAAGCGGGTGCGGTTTTTCACCTCCCTGGGCCGGGACGCCACCGGCGAGCGCTCAGCGGAGCGGCTCACTGAGCTGGGGCTTGATCTGGAGGTGGCCTGGCGGGATGCCCCAACCCGCCGGGGCGTGAGCTTTGTGGATCGGGCCGGTGACCGCAGCATCACCGTGATCGGCGAGCGACTGGCCCCGTTGGCTAGGGATCCACTCCCCTGGGCTGATCTGGCTGGCTGCGATGGCGTCTTTGTGACCGCGGCCGACGCGGCAGCCCTGCAGCACTGCCGCCGGGCCCGGCTGCTCGGCGCCACGCCACGGGTTGGCTTGCCGCTCTTGGAGGCCAGCGGGGTGAGCTGCGATGCCTTGATCGGCAGCGCCCTTGATCCTGGTGAGCAGGTGCCTGCTGGCGCTCTATCGCGCCCCCCGCGACTGCGAATCGCCACCGAAGGGGCTGCTGGTGGCTGGAGCGAACCCGGCGGGCGCTTCGCTGCCCAGGCTCTGGTGGCACCGCCGGTCGACAGTTATGGCTGCGGCGACAGCTTTGCAGCCGGGGTGCTGGCGGGACTGGCGGCTGGTTGGAGCGCAGCCGCAGCAATAGGCCTGGGCGCCCGCTGCGGCGCTGAGTGCGCCGTTGCTTTTGGTCCCTACGCCCGCCCTAATTGACCTGGTTCTGCACCAGCAGCAGCAGCCTGTTTGCCTCCGGATCCAGCAGCCAGGCCTCCACTCCGAAGGCCTCCTGGCGCGGACCGTCCAGTAGCGAGGCGCCCAGCCCAATGGCGCTCGCCAGCCAGACCTGCAGCAGCTCCATGGCAGCTTCGTGGTCGTTGCCGGCAGGCACGCTGCGCTGCAGGCACGTTGCTAGCCGGCCTGGTTGTTTGGCTTGGGGCCGGCTTTGGGATGGGGCATAGATCTCCAGGAAGCCACCGGCGGGCCAGGGCACCCGCCAATGGCTGGCACCAAACCCCTGCAGGGGCTCTACCGCGAGCAAATCGGCGTAAAACCTTGCTAGCGCTGAGGGATTATCTGCAGCCAGCACCAGAGAGCTGCTCAGGTTTGGGGTGTCTTGCACCGTTATTATTGATCTTCAAAAAAGTCTGCAACGGCAAGATCGGGGCGGCGCAGCAGGGCAAAAATTGTGCCGGCGTTGCCACGGCACAGCCTCAGCTCTTGGCTGAGCACGGTGATGTCGAGCCAGGCTGAAAAGCTTTGCTGCACCGCACGTTGCAGCTGCAAGCGTGAGTTGCCAAGCCGGGGACCGCGCCAGCCACCCCGCTGGAAGCGCACCTGCACGCGCTGCTGGGGAGTTGGGCTGTTATCGCCCGGGCTTGATTCGAGCTGGATGCTGGCCTCGACAGCTATGCCACCCAGGCTGGCCAGCTGCCCTGGCGGCCTCAACAGATTCAGGGCTCGCCCCCGCGATGGAGCCAGTATCTGCAGGTTTTCCAGCCATGGCACAGCCTGGAGATAGGGCTGGCTGCTGCTGCTCCAGCGCAATTCCCAAACCCCCTCCAGCAGTTCGAGGGCACCTGGGGCGGCGAGATCTACCGGTGAGGTGCGCTCGAGCTCGAGGATCAGCTCCCGTACCCGCGGCCCCTGGCGTTGGGCTTCTCCCCTGGCGCCATGACGCAACAGGGCCAGCAGCTCTTCTCTTGCTTTCAACATCTGGGCCGGCCGGCGTCTTTACAGTCAGTTATAGTTGTTGAAACAATCCTCAACACAAATGACTGAATCCACTCCCCGCTTTGGATTTGTTGCCTTCGCCGAAACCTGGAATGGCCGCCTAGCCATGATGGGTTTCGTGATTGGCCTTGGCACCGAGCTGCTTACGGGCCAAAGCATCGCAGCACAACTGGGCCTGGGCTGATCGCGATGGGCACTGATTACACCACTGCTATTGCCGTCGTAATCGCATTAGTTGTCGTGCTTACGGGGATGACCACCTACGTATTGAGTCGCCCCAGCGACTTGGCTTCTAAATCTTGATTGTCTTTGCCTCTTGATAATCCGGCTCCTGGTAACCTCTGGCTAATTCTCCAGAATTTCAGCTTCCAAAATAAAAGCCCGAAGCTTATGCTCCGGGCTTTTTCCATGGAATAGCTAGCTAGTTAGCTGGCATGGAATGGTAGTAGAAACCACCATTGACTCCGGTTTGGCTGACTACGGTGCAGCGAGTTGCAACCCGCCACAAGGCGCGATGAATAGGAGTTGGGTCGTAGCGAACTAGCTCGGGAAAACGCTGCTTGAGCAAGGCGCTGGCCCGCCAAGCGTTGTAGTGAGGAATTTTCGGGTTGATGTGATGGCACACATGGGTTGAGCCGATGCCGTGATGCAGCAGGTTCAGCAGGGGGCCATAGGGACGATCAACCGTCTGTAGAGCACCTTTTGCCCAATTCCAGTCGCTTGTTGAGAAGTGGGGAATATCGGTATCGGTGTGCTGCAGCCAGGTGTACCCAACCAACCAAGCGTTGATAACCAGATAGGGCAGCCCGTACACCAGCAGCACCCTCGTCAGAGAGAAGTGGATAGAGGCCCATACCAGGGCCGCCACCATCGCCAGCAGGCCGAGGTTGGAGATCACCATCAGGCGACGGCAGGAGTCGGGAAATAGCTGGCGCCCACCGTTGCGGAAGGGTGCAGCCGTAGTGAAATGGGAGGTGGGGCTGCCGTACTCCTCGCCGCCGGCAACACCAAACATCAGATACAGGGGCCAGCCCAGCACCAAGTGGGTAAACAGGGAGGCCACGCCGTAGAAGCCCTGGCCAAGCTGGCGTTTTGCTCCGGCCACGAAGCGTCCAGCGCTGGAATCGGAGCGGGGGGGCACATGGGTTTCACCAGCCTCGAGGTGGTTGCAGTTGGCGTGGTGCACCGCATGGCTGCGCTGCCAGCTGAAGTAGGGCACAAGCAGCAAGCTGTGCAGCACAAATCCCACCACAGCTTCGACGCGTGGGTTGGGATGGAAGGCACGGTGACCGCACTCATGGGCAATTACCCAGCAACCTCCCGCCACTGTTCCTGTGACCAGGGCGTACAGCAGCCAGAGGGGCGCAGCGCTGAGCTGCAAGGGGATCAGGGTTCCCACGCCATAGGCCAAAACAGATAGGCCTAGGGACATGGCCAGACTTCCCCAGGCTTTAACCGGGTTGATCTGGGTTAGCTCAGATGGCAGGCAGGCAAGCAGCTCAGCTTTGCTGGGATAGGTGGCTGCTGGCGTGGCGACCTGCGCGGTGGCGAGGGACGGCAGGGAAACAGGTGGAGTCAATGAAGCTGCCGCAGGACAAGGGGGAATGGAAGTGGCCACAAAGGCCCCCGCAAACGATAGGTATCAGCACCCTGCAGCGGCGCCGCTGCAGGCACATTCTTCTCTCCTTATGGTTCAGCTTGTTTCAAGCGCATTAGGGAAATGACTGGCTCAGAGCTCCGCCAGCGAGTTTGGGAGCTCCTGGATGTCAGCGAGGACCCGCAAAGCGGGGTGGCCGATTGGGATTGGGTCGACGTTTTCCTGCTCGCGCTGATCCTTCTAAATGTGCTTGCGGTGATACTGGAGACTGTCAACAGCCTGCAGCTGCGTTTCAGCACGGCTTTTTGGGCATTTGAGGCATTTTCGGTAGCGGTATTTAGCGTCGAATACGCAGCGAGGATTTGGTCTTGTACGGCTGATCCACGTTACCGGCAGCCGCTTGTTGGCCGGCTGCGCTACGTGAGTAGCTTCTTTGGCGTGGTCGATTTTTTAGCCATTTTGCCGTTCTACATCACGCTCGTAGTACCTGCCTCTGCTTTAGATCTGCGGATACTCCGAGTCCTCCGGCTACTGAGATTCGCACGGGTGCTGAAGTTGGGCCGCTATTCGGATTCCATCGGTCGCATGAAGCGTGTGATCGGTGCACGGCGCGGTGATCTTGGCGTGGCACTCGCAGCTGTTGTGGTCATCCTCGTGCTTGCTTCGAGTGCTATTTACTACGTTGAGTCTGATAGCCAGCCAGAGGTATTTACGAGTATTCCTGCGGCGATGTGGTGGGGGATTTCAGCGCTTACGACTGTTGGCTACGGTGACATGGCTCCAGTTACACCGTTTGGCAAATTCCTGGGCGGTATAATTCAGCTACTAGGGATTGCTATCTTTGCACTACCGGCTGGCATTATTGCGGCTGGCTATGAAGAAGAAACCCGGCGTGGCAGGACTGAAAAGGGGATTTGTAGCTCCTGCGGGCGCCCATTCGGCCTCGAGAGTGAGCCTGACCAATGCATAGATAGCGAGTGAGTTTTACCAGGTTCATTCAACCCTGAAGGTCACTGCCATCACAGCAGTGATGTCCTTCTCAATTGTGCGGGTGTCGTAGGAGCCGCTGTCACTGGTCTCCGTTGAGTTGGGGGAGGTAATCTGGAACGAACCGGTGTCGGCGTTGGTGATCGCACCGATGCCAGCGCCGGCCTGCCAGGCTATGGCCCGCGCCCGTGCCCGGGCGTCCTTAGTGGCCTTGGCGAGCATGTCGACCCGCTTCTCCGCAAGCTTGGTGTAGGTGTAAGCCGGCTCGTTGATCGTCAGAGGCACGCCCTTGCCGATCAACTGCCCAATCTGACCAGAGATCTTGTAGATCTTGGCGACGTTCCAGCTGCCGATCAGCACCGCTTGGGTGGTGGTCCAGGTGGTGGAGCGCAGCTCCCCGGTGCGGGGATCGCGCACTTCCTCTTTTTGCGATTTGACCGAGTCGAGCTCCATCTCATCGGCCTCGATGCCCTGGGCCTTGAGGAAGGCCACGGTTTGTTCCACTGCAGGCTGGAGCCCTTGGTAAGAAGCTTGCTGGCTGCCCCCGCTCTGGGAGACCTCCACCGACCAGTCGACGTAGTCGGATGTAATTCGCTCGGTGCTTGCTCCAGTAACTGTGATGGTGTCGTTGGCAGTGCGGATGCCCCTCACCAGTACGCCACTGGCGCTGGTGAGCCCGAGTCCAAGCACTGCCATAGCAAATACCAGGGTTGGCGTCCGCTTGAGAAAATTCCAGCTGCTCAGCGCCCAACTCTGCATTTTCACTCGTCTTGGAAGCAGCTGGATTCACCCTATTGAGCAGTTGCTTGCCTGTCTCTAAGCTGTTGCGAATAACGGCTTTTTTATCTAACCCCAGTCGTTGTCAGTCGAAGGGAAATTCGTAGACAAGGTTGAGGCCATGGCGCTCGGCGGTGGCACGGTCACGGGAGATGTTGGCCTCACATTCCAGCCGGAACTCCTCTTGCGTCAAGGTTTCACCCGCTGCAGGAGGGCCTGACTTGCTCAGCGCTCGTGTGTGAATGCGGCGCTGCTCCTCCATCGAGATCCGCTCGTGATCTTCTGGCATCGGTTCACTCCAGCTCCCCTGCGGCCACCTTCTCGCGGATGCGGCGCAGAAATTCCCTCGCCACGGGAGTTTCACCCTCGGAGCAATAGTTGTAGCGGTCCTTGCGAGAAGCAAAGAACAGGGCGCAGCGCAGCTCTGTGAGGGTGGTGGCGCTGTTGTCGTTATAGAGAGCCGCGCAGTGTTCAAAGCTCCCTGCCACCTCGTAACCATTGATCGTGTGAGCGAACATCTCCCACTTGCGCAGGTCGCCATCGGGATCGGGAATGCGCGCGAGTTGCAGTTGACGGTTGGTGAGTGCTTGCATCGGTTCAGTCCTGCTGGGTGTTGGTGCCGCCGTCCCAGACGTTCAGGCTGCTGCGCAGCACGTCTTGGCGTAAGCGTTTGCGGCTGAGGTTGCGGTCGCTGGCGAGCAACTGGCGTTGTTCGGCAAGGCGCTGGCGCTCGTGGCTGATGCTGCTGCTCTGGGGCATGGCGGCCAGCTCGATATCGATTGACTGCAGGCTGGCTAAGGCGGCACCTTGATCACCACGATCGAGGGCATCGATGACGCTGCGGCGGTCGCGGCTGGCCTGCAGCAGGGCCAGCTGTTCAGCCACCTCCAGATCCACCTCCAGCTCGCCGAGTTCAGCAACGCTCAGCACCGGCAGGATCAGCTGCTGGCGCAGCTCCTGGCGGCCGCTCACGCCGGGGGCATCCCACGCCAGGCGGATGCCGGTGATCGGCTGGTTGGGCGTCCAGGCGGGCAGCTGCAGGCGCAGACCCACCTGCAGGGTCTGGCCCTGGCGCAGGTTGGGCAGCTGCAGATTGCCGGCGCTGGTGACGGTGAGGTCGTTGATCACGTCAACCAACTCGGCGCCGTGCTGGAGGCGGATGCCGATGCTCACCCGGCGTCCACTCGTGGTCGCCAGACCCTGCAGCTCGCTGGCGTAGAGGTCGGCCAGCTGGGCGGGGCTTTCGATCTGGGCCAAGGTGCCGTCACCGGCTGCGGCGATGGCGCCCATGAGGTCTTCATCGAAACCAGCCCCCAGGCCAAAGGCGCTGGTGCTGATGCCGCGCTGATTCAGGCCAGCCACCTTCTCGGCGATGGCGGCGGCGTCCGTTAGGCCCTCATTGGCCTGGCCATCGGAGAGCAGCAGCACCCGATTGAGGGCCGCAGCATCGAGGTGTTCCGCCACCTGCAAGGCACCTGCCAGCCAGCCATCGAAGAGCGCTGTAGTGCTGCCGGCCTCGATCGTGTTGATCGCCTGCAGGAATGGCAAAGCCGAATCAACCGGTCTGGAGGGAACGACGATCTGCACCTCGTCATCGAAGGTGACGATGGCGAGTCGGTCGCGGGCGGTGAGTTCAGCGGCGAGGCTGCGTGCGGCCTTGCGGGCATAGCTGAGCTTCTCGCCGGCCATGGAGCCGGAGCGATCGATCACGAGCGCCAGATTTAGCGGCGGCCGCTGGGGCGTCTGCAGATCTGGGGGCCGCTGTGGTGGCTCGATGCTGATCAACAGATCGAGGGTCGTGGACGCATCGCCCGCAACAGCGGGCCGCAGCGGGCGGATGGTGATCGTGGGTTGCATAGGAATTACGGGGTAACGATTCAGGGGGGTAGAGATTCAGGAGAGGTCGTCGAGGTGGTCGCGGAGGCGATCGAGCAGGCGCTGCAGCCAGGCCTCACGGCGGCTGCCAGGTGGCGGCAGCGAGGCGCTGTCACTGAGGTGCAGCTCCACACCGGGTGCCAGGGCGAGGCGATGCCAGCGGCTGGTAGTGCGGCCACCACCGCGCGGCGTCAGGCGCCGGCTGGGCGCCTCGAACGGTGCCGACTGGCAGATCGGAGCGCCAAGCATCTCCAGCAGATCCAGATCCGGAGAGCTCTGGAGGGGGGGCGCGCTTTGCAGCTCCTGGAGATAGTCGAGGGCGGCATTGGTGGCCGGCGGCTCTTCCAGCTGGGTGAGCTGGCGCTCCAGTTCGCTGTTGCCAGCGGCCAGCAGCGGCGCAATGGCCGTGAGGCTCAGGCCGCGCCGGGCGAGGGAGCGCACCAGCAGCAGCTGCAGCAGCTGACGCTGCCCGTAAACCGCGCGGCGGCCGTCCTTGCCCGGGCGATCAATCAGCCCCTCGGTGGCATAGAGACGCACAGTGCGCGGTGTGACCTCCTCACCGAGGCGCTCGCTGGCAAGTGCCAGCAGCTCCTCCAGCCCGAAAGCCCGAAGAGCGACAGCAGCAGCAGCGGGCAGGTCAGCCATACGGCAAACGTATACGGTTGCAGTGCAGCTGTCAACGTAGTGACAGATTGCTGGCCACTGGGGCATGCTGAACGAGCTGTCTTGATCTGCCCTGTTGGCTGTGGCCCGCCTGCTGCTGCTGGGGATCGGTGTGGCGCTGGGCGTGGCGCTCTGGCCGCTGGTGCTGCCGCTACTCGCCTTGCTGGTGCTTGCTGCAGTCCTATCTCGTGGTGGCGCCAAGCCCCGACCTCAGTCCACCGCCCCTCAGGCACCGGCCGTCAGCCCCCCTCCCGCAGGCCCGGTGTTGGATCCGCAGATACGGGCTCAGGCCCTGGCGCAGGTGGAACGGATCAACATCGAGGTGCAGCGCGAACGACTCGAACGCGTGTTTGACCAGCGCTGATTACGTTGAATCCCCAGCTGGGAACCCATGCCGATCACCCCCCGCTACGGCGACGCTCTGGCCTGGGCGGATGAACTGCATCGCGACCAGCGGCGCAAGGGCAAAGCCGTGCCCTACATCTCCCACCTGATCGCCGTCAGTGGCCTGGTGTGGGAAGACGGCGGCACGGAGGATCAGGCGATTGCCGGCCTGCTGCACGACGCGATCGAAGACGCCGGCCAAAGCCACATCTCAATCGCCGAACGCTTTGGCGGGGCGGTGGCCGACATCGTGCGTGACTGCACTGATACCAGCGAGGAGGCACCAGCAGGCGAGAAGGAGCCGTGGCTGCTCCGCAAGACCCGCTACCTCGGCGCCTTGGCGCACAAACCGGATGCATCGCTGTTGGTGACCGCCGCCGATAAGGCACACAACGCCCGCGACATGGTTCTCGATGCCCGCCGCGATCAGGAGATGTGGGTGAAATTCAATGCCGGGTTGGAGGGCTCAGCCTGGTATCTGCTGCGGATGCATCAGCAGCTCAGCCATCGCCTGCCCCAGAGCCGCTCCACTGAACTTTTGGGGGAAGCGGTGCGCGAGATCCTGGCTAGTGCGCCTTTCCAGCGGATCTTGCCCGAGGGCATGGCAGCAGCCGTATGGGCAGCCAGCTACGCCGAGCGTCAGTAGGACGGTCCAACTGAGCCGCTCGTGCCAATGCATGCCCGCCAGGTCAATGCATTGGATGCATGAAGTTGCGGCCCAGCGCACTGGCAGGGCAGCCTGAGTTGCACGCAGGAGTGTCGATGCAAACGCCCTGGCGCTGGCTGCCGCTTGCACTCCCCGTGGCCAGCGCATCGGCCCTGGCTCAGCAGCCGGCGCAGCCCCTCCCGAAAGTGGGCGGTTGCCCGCTCGGCTACTACAGCTCTGGGGGCTACTGCGTGCCGAGCGCCAGCGGCAACACCCGCGGCGCCATCGAGAAAGCGGGGAGCAGCTGCCCGCCGGGGTTCTACTCATCTGGCAACTACTGCGTAAAAAGCCGCTGAACCATGGGCTTCCGTTTCCGCCGCTCCACCCGCATGGGCCCGCTGCGCTTCAACTACCGCTTCGCGGGCCTGCGGCTACAGCAAGGGTGGGCTTAGCTCGATCTCAGTGGGCGGGCTAGGTGCCTCGTTCAACATCCCCGTCGCCCGGAGTGGTGGTGCGCGCACCACGGTGGGAGTGCCGGGCACGGGCCTGAGCTGGAGCGTGGAGCACGCGCCGGATCGTCCAGCCGTGATCCCAGCGGGGAGAGCAGAAGGGCTGCTCAACAGCCGCCGGCTGTGGCCCGGTCAGCTTGATGCCCCTAAGCCGCAGTTGTTGGAGGTGCTGCGCCAGGAGCTGTTTGCACCCAGCTCCACTGGGGAGCAGCTGTGGGAGCACGGCCTGGTGAGCCGCCTGCTTGCTGCTGGCTCTGATCGAAACGCCGGAGGCGATGGAGGCATATGTACTGCGGGCCCAGGGGCAGGACGATGCCAATCGCCGCGCCCACCGCTGCATCGAGGCGGTACAGGAAGGCTCTCGCCTGGCCACTGGGCGTGGCTGGCTCTCCTAACCAGGCAATGCAGGCCCAACGTTTCGGGCTTAGTTTTGTTCACCCCTATCTGGTGTACAAGAGCTGCATCGTGTTCCGCAGTCAATCTGCGTGGGGGCTATGGCTGCCCAGACGGCTGACCCCAGATGGATCAAGCAAACAGTTCATGTTCTCTGACCAGGCTCAAGACCTGACCTTCCAGTAGCTGCAACTGCTCAAGCTGCATAAACAGCTCAACGGGAATCACAAGAGCCGTGCGCCGGTGGATGTGATTCACCATCACCAGCTCCACAGCGAGGTACTGCGAGTTGATTTCCTCTAGCCCTTCCGCAGTAGTGGCGGCTGGGCTGGAGAAGTCGTGTGGTGAGCTGATGGCTTACGACGCCTGTTGATAGAGCTCCTCCAGCCGCTCCCGGCTGAAGTCGACGTAGAGGACCTCGTCACCGGGCTCGGGAGCCTCGGGATGGCGCCTT